>CALWGN010000269.1 GCA_944380055.1 uncultured Lachnospiraceae bacterium | reverse complement strand
TCAAGACTGGTGTTTCTAAGGAAGAAGCTGAAGATATCAAGGCTAAGTTAGAAGCTGAAGGAGCAAAGGTTACATTAAAGTAATTTCTTTGTGATTATATAGGCTAAAAACCTTTATGTATAAGGTTTTTAGCCTTTTTATTTTTTCGTTTGACTGTTTCTTAGTATACCTGACTCTTTGTCAAGAGCTGAGATAACATTTACGTCCATAAAAAATGGATGAGAGATTATTTATCCTCTCACCCAATAGCCGATAGAAATAGTTTAATAAGATTTTTTGCCCATAAGAAATAAGATGGCACATTTGTATCAAGCAGTTCTTTTATAGCCGTAATATCTTGTGTAGTAAGTTTTCCAAGCTTTTCATATATACTACCTACTGCTTTTGTATCTCCTATGGCAATCATACCTCTAGCATGATCCCCCATTGCAAAATATTTTCCAATGGCCATGGCTCCAATCGAAAAATTACCCATAGATAATGCACCAATGGATATAATTCCTATAGTAATTGCTCCAAATGCAATTAATCCTACTGAAATTGATCCTATGGATAAAACTCCTATTGCAATAACACCTAATGTAAAAATTCTTAAAGAAAATAAACCGAAAGAAAAAAGACCAAGGGAAAGAAGACCGATTGAGATAATTCCTCTTGCTAATAAGCCAATAGCGATAATACCTTTTGCTGTCGACCATATCCAATGTTAATATGCCATAGTGGTAATCCATGAATGCTTTTTTTACTTTTTCGTTCAAAGCATGGTATATTTAAATTAAGTGTAATTGTTTTTGAATACGAAGTTGATACATCTTCTTTATCCTTTAGGAGATAATCCATAGAACAGTTATAAAGTTTTCCTAGCTTTAGTAATTTCTCTGTTTCTGGATATGTAATATTGCTTTCCCATTTGCTTACTGCTTGTCTAGATACTCCAAGAATATCTGCAAGTTGTTCCTGTGTATAGTTATTTTCTTTTCGCAGTTTTGATAGTTTCTCACCTAATGTCATAATGAGCCCTCCATTCTTAAATTATTATTTACTTTAATAATACCAATAGATGTAAAAAAACACTAGCAGTTTGGGTTTTCTAAATGTAAACTATAAGTTGCATTGCCGATTTTAAGCAATATAGGGCACTTATGAGACACTTTTTAATAAATAATATCTATAAACTAAAACCTTACAAGCTTTTTTGTGTTTTTTGTATAGCAAAAAGGAAAGTAGAAATAAAACTACTTCCCCTTTAAAGTTTATTATTAAAACATGATTAAAGTATTAATAGCATTTCTTACAAGCATCTCTTCCAGACGCTATTGCCTGGTCTTTTGTAACTGCAATTGGGTTTTTCATATTACCCTCCCTAATAATTTTTGTAATTTTTTCTACAATTAGTATAATTTATTTAAAGTAAAAAAACAATATATTTATGTTAGAATATAAAACCAAATAATGTGGAAAAGAGTCAATTATAGTCGATTAATATTTACAAGCAGTCAGAGGATAATCAAATATCTACAATAAAACAAAGTTTCATAAAAGTATTTTTTAGTAATATAAGCTAAAAGTATAGCATTTATAATATTATCGGCTTTTTTCTTGAATATAGTTTTACTATATCATAAATATTGTGCACGCTTTTTTCACATGACTAAGAACCGTAGGTTCTTCTAATAGGAAGGCTTTGCGTTCATTATATCCTAATAGCTTGCTTTTATTAAAAAATTTTTGCTAAGGGATAAAGGGAGGAGGCTAAAGTTTTAGATCTTTTGCATTGATGTGGAAAAGGTCATAAATTTGTCAAAATTTCTATTATTGGCATTTTTCTTATTCAGTGGTAAAATAGAAAGTAAATAATAATTACTTACTTTTGGTATTAAGGGGATTTGTGTAACAAAATACTAAAATCAGCAAAATATCAAAAGGGAAGATAAAGGGGAAGAAAAGATGAAGATGATAAAAATAAGCAAAAAAGATTTAGTTACTATTCCAAACATTTTATCCTATATCCGTATTTTACTAGTTCCTATCTTTGTGTATGTATATTTAACAGCTGAAACATCAGAAGATTACTTTATTTCTGCAATTGTTGTTTTGTTATCTAGCTTAACTGATTGTTTTGATGGGCTTATTGCTAGAAAATGTAATATGATAACAGAGCTAGGAAAAGTATTAGATCCTGTGGCTGATAAGCTAATGCAGGCAGCTATGCTTTTAGTATTACTTATAAAAATTGACTGGATGATATGGATTGTAGTATTGTTTATTATTAAAGAAGCATTTATGTTTTTTGCAGGTTTATTTATGTTAAAGAAAGGGCGTAAATTAGACGGCGCAAAATGGTATGGAAAGGTTAGTACAGCAGTGCTATATGTAGTTATGATTATTATTATAGCTATGCCAAACATTGGCAATGGTATAATGCAATGTTTAATGACAATATCAGCTATTTTATTAGCCTTATCTTTTATTATGTATGCATTAGAATATGTAAAAATGTATCGTAGCATAAGATAAAATAATAAAATGTAGTTGTAAATTTAGTTTTAGAAAGGAACGGTATTTCTAATATGCCAGGTTTTACTACTCATTATGTATTTGGTATTAGAGCTTTTTTTCAGTGCCAAGACGGAGTGTTAAAGGAAATGATAAAGGACAATCGAGATTTATATCGGATAGGTTTACAAGGACCAGATATGTTCTTTTGTCACCCACGAGCATCTATCGGTGCTCAAGAAAGAAATATAGGATCTAATATGCATGAGTTACAAGTAAATGAATACTTTAGACAATGCTTTTTATATATGGAAAATTTACCAAAATCAAAGATTCCTTTGGCAGCATCTTATGTGGCAGGTTTTTTAGTTCATTATGTATTAGATAGTATGATTCATCCATATATATATAGTAGAGTAGGATATGTACCTAACAAAAAGAAAGGTTCTAAACAAGTAAGTGGTGCTCATGCTAATTTAGAAACTATGATTGATTGGTGGATTTTAAAGTATTATAAGGGAGAAGATGCAAAGCGATTTAGAAAAAGTTTTACACTATTTTTATCAGAATATCATACTCATTTTTTATGTAATTTTCTAGCGGATACGATTAATGCCACATATTATAAAGATAGTTATAAAAGGTTAGTAACATCTAAAAGGAAAGAGAACTCGAGAATAAATGAACGATTATTTACTTTTAAAAATGGAAATCCTTACAAAATAAATGAGCAATTTGTAAAAAATACATTGCGATTATTTCGAATTGAGTGTAATGCGTTGCATGATGTAACAGGAAGAAAAAAGCGCTATGTAGAGATGATAGAAAATCATACATTAAAGTATCCACTAATTTCTGCAATGATATATCCTAAAATAGAGCCTAATAAACATAATATATTTAATTTAGGACATTATGAATGGACAAATCCATGGGATAGAACAATAAAATCCAATCAGTCTCTTATTGAGCTATTTGCATTATCAAAAAATAGATGTCAAAGTATTTTTGAAGTATTTGAAATTTATTTAAAGGCATTAATTAGCGGGCAGGAATATGTGGCACAAAGAGAACTATTACTTGCGTGTATAGGGAATGACTCTTATCATAGTGGTTTGGATTGCGATTTATAGAGAATAAGTGGATGGAAGATAAATGGTTGAATATTATAGAAAATAATGGTACAATAATCCCATTGTATAACTATTTTTTGTGTTTAAGGTTAAATAAAAATAAGTAGTAAATAAATGTGCGGAGGTTGCAATGAAAATTATAGAAAAGATTTTTGGTACACATAGCCAAAGAGAATTAAAGCTAATTACTCCTATTGTAGATAAAATAGAGGCACTAAAACCAGAAATGGAAAAGTTAAGTGACGAGCAATTAAAAGGGAAAACAATAGAATTTAAAAAGAGATATGCAGATGGGGAATCATTGGATAATTTATTACCAGAAGCATATGCAGTTGTTCGTGAAGCAGCAAAGAGATCTATTGGACTAGAACATTATCGAGTGCAGTTAATGGGTGGTATTATACTACATCAAGGACGTATTCCAGAGATGAGAACGGGGGAAGGTAAAACATTAGTAGCTACACTACCATCTTACCTAAATGCTCTTACTGGAAAAGGAGTACATGTTGTTACAGTAAATGACTACCTAGCGCAACGTGACGCAGAAGAAATGGGACAGGTTCACAAGTTTTTAGGACTTACTGTAGGTGTTGTACTTAATAGTATGAATAACGATGAACGTCGTGAAGCATATAACTGTGATATTACTTATGTAACGAACAATGAGCTAGGATTTGATTACTTAAGAGATAATATGGTAACATACAAAGAACAGCTTGTTATGAGAGAATTAAACTACGCTATCATTGACGAAGTTGACTCTATTCTTATTGATGAAGCAAGAACACCACTTATTATTTCTGGACAAAGTGGGAAGTCTACAAAATTATATGAAGTTTGTGATATATTAGCCAAGCGTTTAGAACGAGGAGAAGCCAGTGGTGAATTTACAAAGATGAACGCTATTATGGGTGAAGAAATCGAAGAGACTGGTGACTTTATTGTTAATGAAAAAGATAAAGTAGTAAACTTAACAGAGCAAGGAATTGAAAAGGTAGAAAGCTATTTTAAAATTGATAACTTAGCAGATGCAGAAAACTTAGAAATTCAACACAACATGATTTTAGCTTTAAGAGCTAACTACTTAATGTTTAGAGATAAAGATTATGTAGTAAAAGATGATGAAGTATTAATTGTAGATGAGTTTACTGGACGTATTATGCCAGGTAGACGTTACTCTGATGGTTTACATCAAGCCATTGAAGCAAAAGAGCATGTAAAGGTAAAACGTGAGAGTAAAACACTTGCTACTGTTACATTCCAAAACTTCTTTAATAAATATGCAAAAAAATCTGGGATGACAGGTACTGCTTTAACAGAAGTAAAAGAATTTCGTAACATTTATGGAATGGATGTTGTTGAAGTGCCTACTCATAAGCCAGTACAACGTATTGACCACCAAGATGCTGTTTACAAAACAAAGAAAGAAAAATATAAAGCAGTTGTAAGAGCAGTGGTAGAATCACATAAAAAAGGACAGCCTGTTCTTGTAGGTACAATTACAATTGAAACATCTGAACTTTTAAGTGCAATGCTTAAAAAAGAAGGAATTAAGCATAACGTATTAAATGCTAAGTATCATGAGTTAGAAGCAGAAATTGTATCACAAGCAGGTATTCATGGCGCAGTTACAATTGCTACAAATATGGCTGGCCGTGGTACAGATATTAAGTTAGATGAGGAAGCAAGAGCTGCAGGCGGTTTAAAAATTATTGGTACAGAAAGACATGAATCTAGACGTATTGATAACCAGTTGCGTGGACGTTCTGGTCGTCAAGGAGACCCAGGGGAATCAAGATTTTATATTTCGCTAGAAGATGATTTAATGCGTTTATTTGGTTCTGAACGAATTATGTCTGTATTTAATACATTAGGTGTTTCAGACGGAGAAGAAATCGAACATAAAATGCTTTCTTCTGCTATTGAAAAGGCACAAAAGAAAATTGAAAATAATAACTATGGTATTCGTGAAAACTTATTAAAGTATGATGAAGTAATGAACGAACAAAGAGAAATTATTTATGAAGAAAGACGCCGTGTATTAGACGGAGAAAGTATGAGAGATGTAATCTTAAAAATGATTACCGATGTTGTAGAAGATTCTGTAGATTTATGTATTTCTGATGATCAAGCCTCATCTGAATGGAATATTAGTGAATTACAACATATTCTTTTACCAATTATTCCTCTTCCAAAGATTGAAATTAACGAAGAAGATCAAAAGAAATTTAATAAAGATAAATTAAAACATTTATTAAAAGAAGCTGCTGTAAAGTTATATGAGGAAAGAGAAGCACAGTTCCCAGAACAAGAAATGATTCGTGAAGTGGAACGTGTTGTATTATTAAAGGTAATTGATAGAAAATGGATGGATCATATTGATGATATGGAACAGCTTCGTCAAGGAATTGGATTACAAGCATATGCACAAAGAGATCCATTAGTGGAATATAAGATGGCTGGTTATGATATGTTTGATGCAATGACAAACAATATTAAAGAAGATACTGTTAAATTATTATTCCATAGTAGAGTTGAGCAACAGCCACCAGAAAGAGAACAAGTAGCTAAGGTAACAGGAACGAATAAAGATGATTCTGCGGTACAAGCGCCAAAGAAGAGAGAAGATGATAAGGTTTATCCAAATGATCCATGTCCTTGTGGTTCTGGTAAAAAATATAAGCAATGCTGTGGCAGATTACGTTAATAATAGAAATAGGGTAAAAATACAAAGGGGAATTCCTCTTTGTATTTTCTACTATATAGATAATATTAAAACATAGAATATTTTGCTTCAAATAAGAAGTAAATAACAAATAATAAATAGATTGAATAGAAAGAAGGTGTGGTTATGGTAGAATTAGATCAATATAAATTTACATTATCAAACTACGAGAAACCATTATACGAATTGAGGGATTCACTTTAACTTAGCAGTTAAAAAAGAAAGAATTGCAGAGTTAGAAAGAAGTATGGAAGAACCAAATTTTTGGGATAATCCAGAAGAATCTCAAAAGGTTATGAAAGAATTAAAAAGTCTTCAAGATACAGTAAAAGAGTATAGTAAGCTAGAAGAAGGATTTGAAGAAATTCAAATATTACTAGAAATGGGATATGAAGAAAATGATGAGTCTGTCCTACCAGAAATAGAAGATGCTATGAATACTTTTATTAATGGTTATGAAACTATGAGAATACGTACATTGTTATCTGGAGAATACGATAAATGTAATGCTATTTTACGTTTAAACGCAGGAGCAGGTGGAACTGAGTCTTGTGATTGGGCAAGTATGCTTTATCGAATGTATTGTAGGTATGCAGATAGTAAAGGATTTACAACAGAAGTATTAGATTATTTAGATGGTGAAGAAGCTGGTATTAAGTCAGTAACGATACAAATTAATGGTGAAAATGCCTTTGGATATTTAAAGTCTGAGCATGGAGTTCACCGTCTTGTTCGAATTTCACCATTTAATGCAGCAGGAAAAAGACAAACTTCTTTCGTATCCTGTGATGTAATGCCAGATATTGAAGAAGATATTGATATTGAAATCAATGATGATGATTTAAGAATCGATACATATCGAGCAAGTGGTGCAGGTGGACAGCACGTTAATAAAACATCGTCTGCTATTCGTATTACTCATATACCAACAGGGATAGTAGTTCAATGTCAAAATGAACGTTCCCAATTCCAAAATAAAGATAAGGCAATGCAAATGTTAAAGTCTAAACTTTATATGTTAAAGCAACAAGAAAATGCAGAGAAAGTGTCAGATATTCGTGGTGATGTAAAAGAAATTGGATGGGGAAGCCAAATTCGCTCATATGTATTACAGCCTTATACAATGGTAAAGGACCATAGAACAGGAGCAGAAAGCGGAAATGTATCAGCAGTATTAGATGGAGATATTAATTTATTTATTAATGAATATTTAAAATGGATAAATACAAAAGAGGATGCTAAGCAATAAAAGAAATGGTTGCATTTGGAAATAATCTATGATAAAATCTTTCTATCAAAGACAAATGTTTCTGTGATATAAACAAAGGGGAAGTAAGGTTGAAGGAAACCTTCAACCTTGTATTTATGCTTTCAATAGAAGTATTTTTATGGAAGCATTAGGAGGCAAGTTATGGAAATGTCAGATAATAGTAAGTATTATGTTGTAAAGAAAAAAGCAGTACCAGAGGTACTATTAAAAGTAGTAGAAGCAAAGCGATTGTTAGAATCAGAAAAAGTAATGACAGTCAATGAAGCAACAGAAAAAGTTGGAATTAGTAGAAGCTCTTTTTATAAATATAAGGACGATATATTCCCATTTCATGATAATGTAAGAGGGAAAACAATTACGTTTGTATTACAAATGGAGGATATACCAGGGTTACTATCAAAGGTATTGCAAAAGATAGCAGAATATAAAGCTAATTTGCTAACGATACACCAAACAATTCCTATTAACGGAGTCGCTTCACTTACATTAAGTGTAGATATAATACAAGGTTCTGGTGATATTTCAAAAATGATAGAAACAATAGAGATACTAGATGGTATTCATTATGTAAAAATATTAGCGAGAGAGTAGATAAAGGAGGATTGAGATGATAAAGATTGCAGTATTAGGTTATGGGAATATTGGCTCTGGTGTAGTAGAAGTTTTAAAACGCAATAAAGACCATGTGACAAAAAGAGCTGGTCAAGAGATAGAAGTAAAATATGTACTAGACTTAAGAGATTTCCCTGGGGATCCAATGGAAGATAAAGTAGTTCATAGCATTGAGCCAATTATTAATGATCCAGAAGTAAAAATTGTAGTGGAAACTATGGGTGGAACAACACCTGCTTATGAATATGTAAAAGCAGCACTAGAAGCAGGGAAAAGTGTATCCACATCAAATAAAGAGCTTGTAGCAAAATATGGAGCTGAATTATTAGAATTAGCAAAAAAGAACAATATAAACTTTTTATTTGAGGCAAGCGTAGGTGGAGGGATTCCTATTATTCGCCCATTAAATCAGTCTGTAACATCAGATGAGATTTATGAAATTACAGGGATTTTAAATGGAACAACTAATTATATGCTTACAAAAATGGAACAACAAGCAATGAGCTTTGATGCTGTATTAAAAGAAGCTCAAGAAAAAGGATATGCAGAACGTCATCCAGAAGCAGATGTAGAAGGATACGATGCTTGTAGAAAAATTGCAATTCTATCCTCATTGGCATTTGGATGTCAAGTAGATTTTAACGATATTTATACAGAAGGTATTACAAAAATAAGTGATACTGATATGGAATATGCAAAGAAATTAAATTATTCCATTAAATTATTTGGAACTAGTAGAAAAGTTGATGGAAAAGTTTATGCAATGGTTTCGCCAGTAATGGTAGGAAAAGACCATCCTTTAAGTAATGTAAATGACGTTATGAATGGAATTTTAGTTCGTGGAGATGTTATTGGAGATTTAATGTTTTATGGAGCTGGTGCAGGAAAGCTACCAACAGCAAGTGCAGTAGTAGCAGATGTAATTGATGAAGTAAAACATTTAGATACAAATATAACCATTCAGTGGAGCAAGAATAAACTAGAATTAGGAGACTTTAAAGACTCTAAAAAGCAATTTTTTGTTCGTGTGTCAGGTGATATAGAAAACAGAAGAAAAGAAATGGAAGATTTGTTTGGAGCATACAATATCGTTACAATTGGTAAAGACGATGAATTCGGATTTATTACTAATTGCTTATCAGAAAAAGAATTTGAAGAAAAAGCAAATAGTTGTGTAGGAATACAAAGTAGAATTCGACTTGCAAAATAGAGAAATGCATAAATGTATAAATGTATTATTACAAAAGATATCCCAGCTTCAACAATAGTAAGCTAGGGATATTATTTTTTAGAGTATGGAAATAAGTTATTGTTGAAATGGAGGACACTATGTTAATTGTCAAAAAATTTGGAGGGAGCTCAGTTGCAGATAAAGAACGAATTTTTAATGTAGCAACCCGTTGTATAGAAGATTATAATAAAGGACATCAAGTAGTTGTGGTTTTATCTGCTATGGGAAAGACAACAGATGGACTATTAGAAAAGGCAAGACAAATTAATCCAAATGCCTCAAAGCGAGAAATGGATATGTTATTATCCACAGGAGAACAAGTTTCTGTTGCATTAATGGCAATGGCAATACAAGCGCTAGGGGTACCGGTTGTCTCCTTAAATGCATGGCAAGTAGCTATGCATACAACATCAAGGTATACTCATGCAAAGTTAAAAAGAATTGATACCGAACGTATTTATAATGAACTTGAGATGCGAAAGATAGTTGTAATTACAGGGTTTCAAGGGATAAACAAATACGACGACCTTACTACATTAGGAAGAGGTGGTTCTGATACAACAGCAGTTGCAATTGCAGCAGCGCTACATGCAGATAGCTGTGAAATCTACACAGATGTAGAAGGAGTATATACAGCAGACCCAAGAGTTGTGCCAAATGCAAGAAAAATGAAGGAAGTTACCTATGATGAGATGTTAGATTTTGCGTCATTAGGTGCCAAGGTACTTCATAATCGTTCAGTAGAAATGGCAAAAAAATATGGTGTACAATTAGTTGTTCGTTCTAGTTTAAATAGATCTGAGGGAACAATTGTAAAGGAGGAAGTAAGAACTATGGAAAAGATGTTAATTAGTGGTGTGGCGGCAGATAAGAATACAGCAAGACTTTCAGTAATGGGTGTAAAAGATGAACCAGGTATTGCATTTAGAGTATTTAATTATCTATCAAGAAAAGGGATTAACGTAGATATTATTTTACAATCTGTAGGAAGAGAGGGTACAAAGGATATTTCCTTTACAGTAGCTAAAACAGATTTAAAAGATGCATTAGATATTATTCATGAAAATATGGATGCTATTACAGCAAAAAAAGTAGAATACGAAGAGCATGTAGCAAAAGTATCTATTATTGGAGCTGGGATGACTTCAAATCCAGGAGTTGCTGCAAAAATGTTTGAAGCACTATTTGGAGTTGGAGTTAATATAAAAATGATTTCTACTTCAGAAATTCGTATTACAGTATTAATTGATGAAGCAGACACAGAACGAGCAATGAGAGCCGTTCATGATGCGTTTGCACTAGGAGATTAAGTTTGAAAGAAAATAAATTAACAATAGAAGATATGTTATATCGATTTTTTCTCTGTTTTTTGATTATTATGTTTGTTGGATATTTGGTTATGACTCATATTCCAGTAGATTTATTCCATTTTCCATGTATATTTAGACAACTGACCCACTTGTATTGTCCAGGGTGTGGAGGAACAAGAGCAATTAAATTTTTACTTCATGGGAAAATAATAGAAAGCTTATTTTATCATCCTTTTGTTGGTTATAGCATTGGCTGTATAGTTATTTTTATGATAAGTCATACTGCAAGATATATAACAAAAGGAAAAATAAAAGGATTAGCATATCGAAATCTATATTTATTCATTGGATTACTAATTATTGTACTAAATGTTATATGGAAAAATTATGAATTAGTTGTAAATGGTATTGCATTAATACCATAGATAAAAAAGCGTCCTTTAAGGACGCTTTTTTTATCTTAGATTGGAAATAAAAAATCCTAGTTCTTCAGGGTCTAAGCCATTTTCAATTAGTATATCACGATAAAATTCCATAAATTCAGGGTTTGTTATTAAAAATAGACTACATACTAATAAAAATACAGCTAATAATAATCCAATAATAGAGATTACTAAACCAGCAATAGCTAAGCCACTCATACGACCAGTTTCACGTTTGGACAAAATAGCAAGAACAATACTAGCAATTCCGCCGATAATCATTACATAAGGACTGCAACAACAAAGAATGAAAGATAAAATAGATACAACAAAAGATGCAATGGCTAATTTGTTTGAACCTCGTTTCCCTTGTTGTTGGTAACCATTTTGTTGATAATTATTGTATTGACCATTGTATGGATTTTGACCATTAAATTGATTTTGGTTATTGTATGGGTTTTGACCATTAAATTGATTTTGGTTATTGTATGGATTTTGACCATTAAATTGGTTTTGATTATTATACTGGTTTTCCCCATTATTATTTAGGTTATCATTCTTTGATACCCAAGATTCTGGATGTGAGTTGTAGTCATTATTAGAATTATTATTCTCATTTAGTCCATTGAATAAATCTTTATTATCCATAGGTAATACCTCCTCTAAAAAAGTTAAGTTAATTGTACCATGAATGGAAAAAAAGGGCAATAAAACAAAGGAAATTCAAATGAAATTTCTGTAATAATATAAAATGGATATTATTTTAAGATATTTCAATATGTATTCCATAAAGAATAAGTTAATTATAGTTAAAGTATATATTGGTTATGGAAAACGAAAGCTATGAGGTGAAATAATTCAATACAAAAAGTAGCAAGGTTGCGAAATAAAAGTTACTAGAGTATAATAAATGTATTATAACCTATATGTATAAATGTATAAATACATAGGAAAACAATGGAGGAAGTCGATGAATATTGTTAGGCAGTTACAAGAAGAATTACAAATTAAGGCAGGTCAAGTAGAAGCAGTTATAAAATTAATTGATGAGGGAAATACAATTCCTTTCATTGCACGTTATAGAAAAGAGGCTCATGGTGGATTAAATGATGAAATATTAAGAAATTTAGATGAGCGTTTAAAATATTTACGAAGTTTAGAAGATAGAAAACAACAAGTACTAAAAGCAATTGAAGAACAAGGTGCATTAAATGAGCAGTTAAAGAAGCAAATTGAAGATGTAAAAACATTAGTTGCAGTAGAAGATTTGTATCGTCCATATAAGCCAAAAAGAAGAACAAGAGCAATTATTGCTAAGGAAAGAGGACTTGAACCATTATCAAAAATGTTACTAAATGGAGAAATTAATACTTCTTTAGAAGAAATAGCAAGTCAGTTTATAAACGAAGAAAAGGAAGTAGCTACTGTACAAGATGCTATTGATGGTGCAAAGGATATTATTGCAGAATTTATTTCAGATACAGCAGAATATCGTACTTATATTAGACAAGTAACTACAAAGGAAGGGCGTTTGATTGTAACAGCTAAAGATGAAAATGCACAATCTGTATATGAGCAATATTATAAATACGATGAAGCTATTACAAAAACAGCAGGATACCGTGTATTAGCAATTAATCGTGGAGAAAAGGAGAAGTTTTTAACTGTCAAAATAGAGGCACCAGTAGATAAAATATTAGGATATTTAGAGAAGAAAGTAATACAAAAGGAAGAAAAAGAAACTGCTAACCTATTAAAAGAAGCTATTAAAGATAGTTATGATCGTTTAATTGCTCCATCTATTGAAAGAGAAATTAGAAGTGAGTTAACGGAAAAAGCAGAAGATGGAGCTATTAAAGTATTTGGAAAAAATCTAGAACAACTTCTTATGCAACCACCAATTGTAGGACAAGTAGTATTAGGTTGGGACCCTGCATTTCGTACAGGTTGCAAGCTAGCAGTAGTAGATGAGACTGGAAAAGTACTGCATACAGTTGTTATCTATCCAACAGAACCACAAAATAAAATAGAAGAAGCAAAAAAGGTTGTAAAATCATTAATTGATAAATACAATATTACTCTTATTTCTGTTGGTAATGGTACTGCATCAAGAGAGTCTGAAATGATTATTGTAGATATGCTAAAGGAAATAGGTAAAGATATACACTATGTTATTACCAATGAAGCAGGTGCTTCTGTGTATTCTGCAAGTAAATTAGCAACAGAAGAATTTCCAAATTTTGATGTTGGTCAAAGAAGTGCAGTATCTATTGCAAGACGTGTACAAGATCCATTGGCTGAGTTAGTAAAAATTGACCCAAAATCTATTGGTGTTGGTCAATATCAGCATGATATGAATCAAAAGAAACTAGGGGAAGCATTAAGTGGAGTTGTAGAAGATTGCGTAAATAAAGTTGGCGTTGATTTAAATACTGCATCTGCTTCATTACTAGAGTATATTTCTGGTGTAAGTAAAGTAATTGCAAAAAATATTGTTGCTTATCGAGAAGAACATGGACGTTTTAATAATCGTAAAGAGCTGTTAAAGGTAGCTAAACTTGGACCAAAAGCTTATGAGCAATGTGCAGGTTTTATGCGTATTGTAGGTGGAGATAATCCACTAGATGCAACAGCAGTTCATCCAGAAAGCTATGAAGTAGCCAAAACATTATTAAGTAGATTAGGCTATAAGCCAGAAGATATTCTTACTGGAACAGTAGGAAATATTGGGAAAAAGGCAAATATTTCTACACTATCAGAGCAATTAGGAGTAGGAGAGTTAACGCTGGTAGATATAGTAAAAGAACTAGAAAAACCAGCAAGAGACCCAAGAGAAGAAATGCCAAGGCCTATTTTACGAACCGATGTATTAGAAATGAAAGATTTACAACCAGGTATGTTATTAAAAGGTGTTGTGAGAAATGTAATCGATTTTGGTGCATTTGTAGATATTGGAGTACATCAAGATGGACTTGTTCATATATCCCAGTTAACAGATAAATTTGTAAAACATCCACTAGAAGTAGTAAGTGTTGGTGATATAGTAGAAGTAAAAGTAATGAGTGTAGATATGGATAAAAAAAGAATTCAATTAACAATGAAATTATAAATGAAAAACAAGAAAAAGAAGCTGAGCATATAGGGTGGGCAGCTTCTTTTTCCAATTAATAAATTATACTCCTTTATTAATAAAGAGACTAATTTTCTTATAAATAAATAATACAATGATAGAAATTATAAAGCCTTTTAACAAATTAAATGGTACCACTGCAAATAGAATAAAGCTTGTTATAT
Source organism: uncultured Lachnospiraceae bacterium (assembly GCA_944380055.1). Lineage (GTDB taxonomy): Bacteria > Bacillota > Clostridia > Lachnospirales > Lachnospiraceae > Fimimorpha. The sequence continues at coordinate 25,564 of CALWGN010000269.1, read as the reverse complement.
CTGTAATATTAGGATTAATAGCGGACCCCATACCAATTAATGTATCTAAAGGCATTCCATATAATAGTGCATACTTTGGTAACAAGTAAAAAGCATTAAATAAACTTCCAAAGGTAGTCATAATAATAATACCAGCAAGTAGACCATAAATAGCACCTAATTTTGTCTTTGCAAAGCGATAAATAATAGATGCTGGAACGACAAAGAAGCATCCAATAATAAAATTAGAAAATTCTCCAACAAATGCAGTGTTTGTGCCACGAACAATAAGCTCTAATAAAACTTTACAAAGCTCAGCCAAAACACCAGCTACTGGTCCTAATGTAAATGCACAAACAAGTACAGGAACATCGCTAATATCAATTTTGTAAAAGTTTGGTGCAAACCAAAGTGGAAAATCAAACATCATAAGAACAAATGCAATTCCAGAAAAAATACCAATAAAAGTAACCTTTTTTGCAAGAGATATTTTTTTCTCTTGTTTACTGGAAGAAAATTTCTCCCCAAGCTTTGCTACTGTATAAGTAGCTAAAACTGTTAAAATACAGACAATAAAGAATGATAGATTGTCTGCAATTTGAGTAAGTAAATTAGTTGCTGTTAGAAACATAAAAATGTCCTCCTTTTCATTAAAAATTATGATAAAAAGGAAATACGGAACAAAAAAAGACACTTATATATGGAAAAGATATCTTCAGGGAAAGATAGATATTCCAAGTATAACTGCCTTATAATATTCACTGCTGGCAATGGACAAATACGAACAGATTGGATCGTATCGTATCTTGTTGCATTTTGCATATGATGAATACTATTCTTCTCTCATCCAGACTCATGACACATGGTCAATTACTGTTGGTTTTGGAATTGCACCAAATCAACCGCATATGCGGGTCGCGGACTATACCGCCAGTCGGGAATTACACCCTGCCCCGAAGAATTTCCTATTTATTTGTGGTACATTATAACTCTAAAAAAGTAAAAAGGCAAGAAAAAAAGATAAGGTTAAAAATATTTTCAGTGTTTTGTAATAATAGCTGATGAAACTCTGTCTTGTAATTTATATCAATTTTGCTATAATATAAAACATACTATACCCATATAAAATCATTGTTCTACGCAACAATATAAGTGATAAATTTATAAGGGTGAATTTATAAAGAAAGGAATATGTAGTCGGGATACCCAATACGTGATGAATAAAATGGAAAATGAATTAAAAGTAGACGTTATCGTGAAAGTAAAAGATATGTTTCGATTTTTACTATATCATAATTACGCAAGATTATCAGGGATTATAGGACTTTTATTTGGATTAGTTTGTTTTGTATTAAGTATAACAAGCTACGATAAAACAACTCCTCAATTAACGTTAGCATTACTGTTTATTGGATTTGTTTTTGTTGTGTTACAGCCTTTTATTCTTTATAACAAAGCAAAGGCACAAGTAAAGAGAAACAAAGCATTACAAGGAACGTTAACTTATGTATTTAATGAAGATGGCATAGAAGTTTGCAAAGATGAAGAAAAAGCAAAGGTTTCATGGGATAATATTTATAAAATAGTAGGATTAAAAAATATTATTATTATTTATACCAATCCTGTTCATGCCAATGTAATTCCAAAAGATGAATTAGGGGAGAGCGCTAAAAAAATTATGGAATATGCAAGGCAAAATCTTTCTAAATATCAGGTAAAAGGAAAGTAATAAAAGATATTACTAAGGTAACATTTATAGGACTTTACACTGTGAACTGGATTCTAGTGCTCTAATTAGAGCAATTTCTTGTAGCATAAGGAAAGGCTTATAGTAGAGAGGTTTAAATTTATGAAAGAACAATTAGAAAAAATAATAGAAACATTTAGTTACGAAGAAACATTTGCATTGGGAGAAACGATTGGTCAGAAAGTAGCTCCCAAAAGTGTAATTTGTTTGGATGGTGATTTAGGTGTAGGAAAAACTGTTTTTACACAAGGGTTTGCAAAAGGTCTTGGAATTGCAGAGGCTGTTAATAGCCCTACCTTTACAATTGTGCAACAATACGATTGTGGTAGACTTCCACTATATCATTTTGATGTATATCGTATCGGTGATATTGAAGAGATGGAAGAAATCGGATATGAGGATTGCTTTTATGGAGATGGAGTAAGCCTTGTAGAGTGGGCAAAGCTCATTAAAGAAATTATTCCAGAGGATGCAATTTGGATTACCATTGAAAAAGATTTAGAAAAAGGCTTTGATTATAGAAAAATAATAATTAGAAATGGAGAGAGTTGTATATGAGAATATTGGGAATTGAAAGCTCCTCTTTAGTAGCAAGTATTGCTATTTGGACCGATGATAGTATTACTGCTGAATATACATTTAATTTTAAAAAGACACACTCACAAACATTATTACCAATGTTAGATGAAATTATAAAAATGACAGAAATACCATTAGACACGATTGATGCTATTGCTGTATCTGCAGGACCAGGTTCTTTTACAGGACTTCGTATTGGGTCTGCAACTGCTAAGGGGTTAGGCTTAGCTATGAAAAAGCCATTAATTCATATTCCAACCATAGAAGCTATGGCATATCAATGTTTTTCTTCTAGCTATGTTATATGCCCAATTATGGATGCAAGAAGAAATCAAGTATATACTGGCATTTATAAATATGATGGAGAGAAGTTTATTACCATTATGAATCAGACTGCTATGGACATAAAGGATTTAATGGATACTGTTAATGGATTAGAAGATGAAGTAATGTTTTTAGGTGATGGAGTGCCAGTATACAAAGAAACTATAGAACATTTAAGTAAGCAAAAGTGTCATTTTGCTCCTTCTTTTATGAATCGCCAAAGAGCAGGTGCAGTAGCAGCATTAGGAGCAAACTATTTCCTAGAAGGGAAAATTGAATCTGCTATGGAGCATCAACCAGATTATTTAAGAAAGTCTCAAGCAGAAAGAGAATTAGAAGAAAAAAATAAAGAGTAACGTGTGGAGTAAATATGATTACAATACAGCCAATGACAAAAGAAGATATAGACATGGTAGCTCATTTAGAAAAGGATACCTTTTCTAGTCCATGGTCTTATGAAAATTTACAGGAAAGCTTAAATAGGGATAATTATTATTTTTTAGTGGCAAAAGAAGATAGTATGGTTGTTGGATATATAGGAATGTATGCCATTTTAGATGAAGGCGATATTACTAATATAGCAGTGAATAAAGACTTTAGGAGGCAAGGAATAGGAACAATGCTTTTAAAGGAGATGTTATGGACTGCTAAAAAAAATAATTTAGTAACAGTTACATTAGAGGTTCGTGTTAGTAATGAAAATGCCATTTCTTTATACAAGCAACAAGGATTTGCTATTATAGGAACAAGAAAAAAATTTTATGTCAAACCGGAAGAAGATGGATATATTATGCGATATTCCCATATCTAATAGCAATTGCCATTGTTTTTAACCTATAAAATCTTGTACAATAATGTAGCAACAACAAAAATATTTGTTTCATAAAATCATTGAAAATAGTATTGAAGCAGACATACTTGACGGGAGGTTTTATATGAATATGGAAATCAAAAAAGAACAACTAAAGTATGGATATTGTGAAGATTGTAATTGTACACCTGTGATAGATGAAGAAGAGAAAAATTTATATAATGAAATTATTTGTAATTGCTGTGGCAAAGTAATCATAACGAAAGGGCAGCTACCAAAGAAAGAATATATTCGCATAAAAAAAACATGGGGATATTTTTCTAATAAAGATGGACAAGTTCATACCATGAATATTTGTGAAGATTGTTATGATAAGTGGGTAGCTACATTTGTTAAAAAAATAGATAAAAAAGAAGCTACCGAACTAGTTTAGGAGGATCAATGTTAGATGTATGTTTACTTGGGACGGGGGGTATGATGCCCCTCCCATACCGTTTATTAACGTCACTGATGACACGATTTAACGGAAGTAGTTTATTAATAGACTGTGGAGAAGGAACTCAAGTTGCAGTAAAAAAGGCAGGATGGAGTTTTAAACCGATTGATGTTATTTGTTTTACCCATTATCACGCAGACCACATTAGTGGTTTACCAGGTCTTTTACTTACAATGGGAAATGCAGATAGAAGAGAGCCTTTGTTAATGATTGGACCAAAAGGCTTAGAAAGAGTTGTATCAGCACTTCGAGTAATTGCACCAGAATTGCCATTTCCAATTGAATTTATTGAGTTAACAGAGCAAGAACAAACCATTGAAAAAAATGGATATATTATAGATGCATTTCGTGTAAACCATAATGTATTATGTTATGGATATCATATTTCTATACCAAGAGCAGGAAAGTTTAGTGTGGAACGAGCAAAAGAACAAAATATTCCAATGAAATACTGGAACCCTCTTCAAAAAGGAGAAACCATTGAAGATGGAGAAACTATTTATACACCAGATATGGTATTAGGAGAAAAGAGAAAAGGGATTTCTCTTACTTATACAACGGATACAAGACCAACAAATAATATTGAAAAATATGCAACAGGCTGTGACCTTTTTATTTGTGAGGGAATGTACGGAGAGAAAGATAAGGATGCAAAAGCTAAGGAGTATAAGCATATGACAATGTATGAGGCAGCTAAAATTGCAAGTGTAGCTAAGCCAAAGGAACTATGGTTAACTCATTTTAGTCCATCTCTTACTTATCCAGACCAATATATAGACGATGTTAGAGTAATTTTTCCTAATACAAAGGCAGGAAAAGATGGAATGAATATAGTTCTTGAGTTTGAGGATTAACATACACATAAGAATGCTAACGTCTGGCTTTTGTATGGGAAAAAAGAAAGGCAAGGTATAACGAATGGAAGAAAAAGATATTTATATATTAGCAATTGAAAGCTCCTGTGACGAAACAGCAGCAGCAGTTGTAAAAAATGGACGTGAAGTGTTATCAAATGTAATTTCTTCACAAATTGATTTACACACATTATATGGTGGTGTAGTGCCTGAGATTGCCTCAAGAAAGCACATTGAAAAAATCAATCAAGTGGTTGAGTCAGCATTAAATGAAGCAAACATGACATTAGAGCAAATAGATGCTATTGGTGTTACTTATGGGCCAGGGCTTGTAGGCGCTTTATTAGTAGGAGTAGCAGAGGCAAAAGCCATTGCATTTGCTGCTAACAAACCATTAGTTGGGGTTCATCACATAGAAGGACATGTATCTGCCAATTTTATTGAAAACCTAGATTTAAAGCCTCCATTTATGTGTTTAATCGTATCTGGTGGACATACTCATCTAGTAGTTGTTAAAGATTATGGAGAATTTGAAATTATAGGAAAAACAAGAGATGATGCAGCAGGAGAGGCATTTGATAAAGTAGCAAGAGCTATTGGTCTAGGATATCCAGGAGGACCAAAGATAGATAAGGCATCAAAAGAGGGAAATCCAAATGCCATTCCATTTCCAAAGGCAAAAGTAGAAGGTAGTCCATATGATTTTAGTTTCAGTGGAGTAAAATCTGCAGTATTAAATTATTTAAATCGTGCACAAATGACGGGAGAAGAAGTAAACTATGCAGATATTGCAGCCTCTTTCCAACATGCAGTTGTAGATGTGTTGGTAGAAAAAGCAATACTAGCAGCAAAAGAATATGGATTTAAGCAGCTAGCAATAGCAGGAGGAGTAGCTTGTAATACGACTCTTCGTGCAAAAATGAAAGAAGCTTGTGATAAAAATAATATTACTCTTTACTACCCATCTCCTATTTATTGTACAGATAATGCAGCAATGATTGGTTGTGCAGCTTATTATGAATACAAAAAAGGAGTACGTCATGGTTGGGATTTAAATGCAGTACCAAATTTAAAGTTGGGAGAACGATAACATGGAGCATACAGTAGCAGCTGTTGTTGTAGCCGCAGGAAGTGGAAAACGCATGGGGTTACAAGTAAAAAAGCAATATTTAGATATTAATGGTTATCCAGTTTTGTATTATTGCTTAAAGGCATTTAAAGATTATGGTGTTAATAAAATCGTATTAGTCGTTCCCAAAGAAGATATTGAATATTGCAAGGAACATATTGTAAATCCATATGGATTTGATAAAATTGTAGTATTAGTAGCTGGTGGAAAGGAGCGATATGATTCTGTATTAGCAGGTCTTACACTAGTAGAAGAAGATTTTGTATTGATACATGATGGAGCAAGACCTTGTATTAGCACAAATCTTATTGATAAATGTGTGCAAGCAGTAAAAGAATACAAAGCTTGTATATTAAGTGTGCCGGCAAAGGAAACAATAAAAATTGTAAATGAAGAAGGAATTATTGTAGATACACCAAAGAGAAGTCTTGTTTGGCTTGCTCAAACACCACAAGCCTTTGAAACGCAGGCCTTAAAAAAAGCATATACAAATCCTATTACAGAGGATATGGCAATTACAGATGATGCAATGATGGTAGAGTACTTTTTAAATATGCCAGTAAAGGTTGTGGAAGGAGAATATACAAATATTAAAATTACAACAAAAGAAGATATAAAAATAGCAGAAGACTATCTAAAGTAATAAATATTTAGGAAAGGAAAAAGTTACAGGGTAATCTTGTACAGGGTGAGAATATGAGTGATAATTCAGAAATAAAATTTCGTGCCATAGGAAATAACGGTAATAGAAATACTCAAAGAAAAGTTGAAAATTCCAATTCTAAAATAGAACGTACAGTAAGACAAGAAAAGAAAACCGATAGAGAAATGGCATACAAAGAGCAAATAAGGTCAAGTAAACAAAAAGCGTACAAAGCATCTTATGAAGCAACAAGCAACTCTTATTATGATGATGTTAACGGAAATTATCAATCATATAAAAGAAATTATTCTGGAAAAAGAACAAGTAGAAGTAGAAAAGCAAAACAGGCAAATAGCAGACTAAGAGCATTAGCAGGTATTAGCTTTCTTATTGTCATGTCTTGTATTCTTACCTCAGTTATTTTTGTAGTAGGAAAATTCGGGAAACTAAACGAAAATAGTCAAAAAGACAGTTTTAATGAAGCAAACATAGAAACCAATGAGTTAAGTGAAGATACAAAAAATACATTACAAGGCTTTAAAACAATAGCAATATTTGGAGTGGATAAGAAAAAAGATGATGTTACTATTGAACAAGGTGTTAATTCAGATGTAAATATTATAGCATCTATTAATTATGATACTCATGAAATTCGACTAGTTAGTGTGTATCGTGATACATATGTGAATGTAAATGAAAAAACCGGTGAATATAATAAGTTAAACTCAGCATATAAAGAGGGTGGTCCACAACAGGCATTAAATGCATTAAACAGAAATTTAGATTTAGCACTTACTGACTATGTTACTGTAGACTGGGCAGCAGTAGCCGATGTTATTAATGCACTAGGTGGTATTGAACTTGATATTGATGAAACAGAGTTATATTGGATTAATGGATACATTACAGATGTAGTAAATAATACAGATATTGGTTCTGTTCATTTAAAGAAAACAGGGCTTCAAAAAGTAGACGGAGTGCAAGCAGTTGCATATTGTAGAATTCGTTACGGTGGTGGAGATGATTTTAAACGAACAGAAAGACAACGAATTGTATTAGAAAAAATATTAGAAAAGGTAAAACAGACCGATTTATTAACATTAAACAAAATTATAGATACTACATTAGAAAAAATATCAACAAATTTGGAAATAGGAGAAATTGTACAACTTGCAACTGACATTACAAAATATCAGATTGTTGGAACAACAGGATTTCCAGCAGAAAAGTATGCATTAGTTGTAGATGGAGTTTCATATGTATTTCCAGCAACATTAGAAACAAATGTAAATACGTTACATCAGTTTTTATTTGCTAATGAAGTATATTCACCATCACAAAAGTTGAAAGAAATTAGCAATCATATTATAGATTTTAGTGGTGTAGATGAAACTTTTGATATGCATGATGCTATTGAAGCGGAAAAAGCATTAGAAAATCAAACAGAGTCAGAAACAACAAAAAAGGCTACAAGTAGTGAGAAGGCAACAACAAAGAAGCAGACAGAAACATCTAAGGCAACCACTCAGGCAGAAAGTAGTAAAGAGCAATCTACATCAGAGGCTGCTACGACACAGGAGACAACAAAAGAACAAGAAAGCGTGAAGGAGCAGTCAAGTAAAGAAAGTTCAAGTACTGTTACAAAAACAAGTGAGGCTAGCAGTCAACAGATACCAAGTTCAACATCAAATAGTAATGTACAATCAACAACAACGGAAGCAAATACAACAAAAAATTAATAGGGATGCGCAAAAAGCAGCATAGAAAAGAGGACAATATGAAAGTAGTTATTTTAGCGGGAGGGTTTGGTACAAGAATTAGTGAGGAAAGTCATTTAAAGCCAAAGCCAATGATTGAAATTGGAGAAAAGCCAATTTTATGGCATATTATGAAAACATATTCTCAATATGGATTTAATGATTTTGTTATCTGTTTAGGATATAAGCAATATGTAGTAAAGGAGTTTTTCGCAGATTATTTTCTTTATGCGTCTGATATTACATTTGATTTAGCAAAAAATGAAATGAAGGTACATGATAATTTTGCAGAGCCATGGAAAGTTACATTAGTAGATACTGGGCTTAATACAATGACTGGTGGAAGAGTAAAAAGAATTCAAAAATATATTGGTAATGAGCCATTTTTACTAACTTATGGTGATGGAGTAGCTAATGTAGATATTGATGAGCTAGTAAAATATCATAAATCACATGGAAAAATAGGAACGATTACAACCGTTAATATTGGTCAGCGTTTTGGGGTTATGGATATTAATTCTGAGGGGCAAATAAAGTCCTTTCGAGAAAAATCTGACATGGATGGAAGTCTGATTAATGGTGGATATATGGTAATGAATCCAGAGATTTTTGATTACATAGATGGAGATGCTACTATATTTGAAAAAGGTCCATTAGAGAATTTGGCAAAGGATGGACAGTTAATGTCTTACCATCATGATGGATTTTGGCATTGTATGGATACTCAAAGAGACAAAAAACACTTAGAAGAGCTATGGCAAGAAAATAAAGCTCCTTGGAAAATCTGGAAGTAAAAGGAGGTACTTATGTTTTCATTTTATAAAGGAAAAAGAGTGTTAGTTACTGGACATACAGGATTTAAGGGAACTTGGCTTTGCATGATGCTTAAAAATGCAGGTGCTATTGTAACAGGATATTCTCTAAATCCACCAACCAATCCAAATTTATTTTCTATTTGTGGATTAGAAAAGGAAATACATTCAGTGATTGGGGATATTAGAGATAAAGAACATTTACAAAAAGTGTTTGATGAAGCTCAGCCAGAAATTGTATTTCATTTGGCAGCACAGCCAATTGTCAGAGAATCTTATAAAGACCCAATTTATACATATGAAACAAATGTAATGGGAACTGTTTATTTATTAGAATGTATTCGTAATACAAAAAGTGTAGTGTCTGTGTTAAATGTTACAACAGATAAGGTATATCATAACAATGAATGGGAATGGGGCTATCGTGAAACCGATCCTCTTGATGGATATGACCCATATTCCAATAGTAAATCTTGTTCTGAACTAGTAACTCATAGCTATAAATCCTCTTTTTTTACAGATGGAAAGGTAAAAATATCCACTGCAAGAGCAGGAAATGTAATTGGTGGTGGAGATTTTGCAAAAGATAGAATTATTCCAGATTGTGTAAGAGCAATGGAACAAAAGATTCCAATTATTGTAAGAAATCCACATTCCACAAGACCATATCAACACGTGCTAGAGCCGCTATTTGTTTATATGATGATTGCATATAAACAATATGAAGATAGTAAATATGAAGGCTATTATAATGTAGGACCAGATGATAGTGATTGTCTTACAACAGGAAATATTGTCACTATCTTTTGTGATAAATGGAAGGAAAATGCTACATGGGAGGATAAGTATGACGGTGGTCCTCATGAAGCAAACTTTTTAAAGCTAGATTGTTCAAAGTTAAAACATACATTTGGTTGGAGATGTGCTTGGAACGTAGAGGAAGCCATCGAAAAAACAGTGGAATGGTCAAAAGTTTATTTAAACCAAGGCGATGTTATTGGTTGTATGAACAAACAAATGGAAGAGTTTTATGAAAAGGTAACATATCAAAAGTAGAAAAAGGAGAAAAAGGAGAAAATTATGTTTGAAAATATGAAAGAACAAGAGGCTAGAAAGCAGATTTTAGATATGGTATCTGAATACTGCAATCAGTTTCATAACAATAAAAAAGAATTTAAAGAGGGAGATAGAATTACATACGCTTCCAGAGTATACGACCAAGAGGAAATGGTTAATTTAGTAGATAGTTCCTTAGAATTTTGGTTAACATCAGGAAGATATACTGATGAATTTGAAAAAGAATTTGCAAAGTATTTAGGCGTTCGTTTTTGTTCTCTTGTAAATTCAGGATCATCTGCTAATTTATTGGCATTTATGACATTAACCTCTCCACTTTTAGGAGAAAGACGCATAAAGCGTGGTGATGAAGTTATTACAGTTGCAGCAGGTTTCCCAACGACAGTAACACCTATGATTCAATATGGTGCAGTACCAGTATTTGTTGATATTACTATTCCTCAATACAATATTGATGTTACAATGTTAGAAAAGGCACTTTCTAGCAAAACAAAGGCAGTCATGATTGCCCATACATTAGGAAATCCTTTTGATTTAGGAGCAGTGAAGGAATTTTGTGACAAGCATAATTTATGGCTAGTAGAAGATAACTGTGACGCATTAGGAAGTAAATATGTGATTGATGGGGAAGAAAAGCTAACAGGAACAATTGGTGATATTGGAACAAGTAGCTTTTATCCACCACATCATATGACAATGGGAGAAGGTGGTGCAGTATATACAAATGACCCATTATTAAACCGTATTATTCGTTCTATGCGTGATTGGGGAAGAGATTGTGTTTGCCCATCTGGTCGTGATAATTTATGTAATCATCGTTTTGATAAACAATACGGACAGTTACCATTAGGTTATGACCATAAGTATGTATATTCTCATTTTGGATACAATTTAAAAGTAACAGATATGCAAGCGGCAATTGGATGTGCTCAAATCAAAAAATTTCCAACATTTGTACAAAAAAGAATTGCAAACTTCGATCGTTTAAAGGCAGCACTAGAAGGGGTGGAAGATAAATTAATATTACCAGAACCATGTAAAAATTCTACACCAAGCTGGTTTGGATTTTTAATTACATGTAAAGATGGAGTAGACCGTAACAAAGTCGTTCAATATGTAGAAAGTCATGGTGTGCAAACAAGAATGTTATTTTCTGGTAATTTAATTAAGCATCCATGCTTTGATTTAATGAGAGAAGAAAACACAGGATATCGCGTAGTTGGAAGTTTAGAAAATACAGACCGTATTATGAATCAAACATTCTGGGTAGGTGTATATCCAGGCATGACAGATGAAATGATTGATTATATGGCAAAGGTGATTAAAGAAGCAGTAAAGTAGACGTATTGCGTCTGTAAAGACAATAGAAAAAGACACTAAGGTGTCTTTTTCTATTATTTGCTTATAGGAAAATTCTTTGCTAGAGCTTGTTTTTACTATGGAAGCAGAAAAATATAAGAAGAAAGGTAGTAATAAATTATGAAAATAAAATTGTCTGATTATGTAGCACAGTTTTTAGCCGATAAAGGAATTGAACATATATTTACAGTAACAGGTGGCGGTGCTATGCATTTAAATGACTCTTTAGGACATCATAAAAGTTTAAAATGTATGTACAATCATCACGAACAAGCTTGTGCTATTGCAGCAGAAAGCTATGCTAGAATCCACAATAAAATAGCAGCAGTTTGTGTAACAACAGGGCCAGGTGGGATAAATGCTATGAATGGTGTAGCAGGTGGATATTTAGACTCTATTCCAATGCTTATTATTTCTGGACAAGTTCGATATGATACAACCGTAAGAAGTACAGGGTTAAATTTAAGAGCAATGGGCGATCAGGAATTTGATATTACAAAGGCAGTACATAGTATGACAAAGTATTGTCAAATGATAACTGATCCACTAGAAATTAAGTATTGTTTAGAAAAAGCCTATCATTTGGCAACTACTGGACGCCCAGGACCTTGTTGGATAGATATTCCAGTAAACATTCAAGGAATGACAATAGAAACTGATGATTTATATTCTTATCAGCCAGAAGAAGATTTTGTAGTTCCTAAAATAAAAGAAGATATTGTAGATACTATTTTACAAAAAATAAAAGAAGCAAAAAGACCAGTGTTATATGCAGGAAACGGTATTCGTATTTCTGGAGGCTATTCTATATTTGAACAATTAATTGAAAAGCTAAATGTACCGATTGTTACTTGTTGGGATAGCATTGATGCTATTTATGATACCCATCCTCTTTACGTTGGACGTGGTGGAATTATGGGTGATAGAGCAGGAAATTTTGCAGTACAAAACAGTGATTTAGTATTAGCCATTGGAAATCGTTTAAGCATTCGTCAAGTAGGGTATAATTTTAAAACGTGGGCAAGAGAAGCATATGTAATTGTAAATGATATTGATAAAGAGGAATTAAAAAAGCCAACCATACACGTAGACTTACCAGTATGGGGAGATGCCTATGATTTATTAAGTCAAATGAATAAAAAAGTGACACAAACCCACTTTGATGGAAACGACTGGATAAAAACTTGTCAAAATTGGAAAAAAACATATCCAGTAGTGCAAGAAAAGCATTTTGAAGAAAAAGAATATACAAACGTATATGCATTTATTAAAAAGCTAAGCTCTAGTTTAGAGGAAGGACAAATTACAGTTGTTGGCAATGGTTCTGCTTGTGTTGTTGGAAGTCATGGATATGAAATAAAGAAAGGACAACGATTTATTATTAATTCTGCCATTGCTTCTATGGGATATGATTTACCAGCTGCCATTGGTGCTTGCGTGGCAGACCATACAAAAGATACCATTTGTGTTACTGGTGATGGAAGTATTCAAATGAATTTACAGGAGTTACAAACAATTAGACACCATCAAATGCCAATGAAAATATTTGTTATTAACAATGGAGGCTATCATTCCATTCGTCAGACACAAACAAATTTCTTTGGGGAACCATTAGTAGGAGTAGGTGTAGACAGTGGAGATTTAAGTTTTCCAAGTATGGAAAAGTTAGCATATGCCTATGATATTCCGTATGAATGTATTCATAAAAACTCTCAATTAGATGAAGTAATTGGAAAAACATTAGGTAAAAAAGGTCCTGTTATTTGTGAAGTATTTGTTGATAAAGAGCAAAAATTTGAACCAAAATCAGCTACAAAGCGTTTAGAGGATGGAACCTTAGTATCTCCTCCATTAGAAGATTTAGCTCCTTTTCTACCAAGAGAAGAACTTGAAAAAAATATGTTTATTCCTTTGATTCACTAAATGAAGGAACGCTAATTACGTTAGAAATTTGATTTGTAATGGATTCTATTTTACTGATTTACTAAAGGAGAGCACTAATATATGGAGAAACAATTGGAAATAAAAAAGGCAGTAGTTACTGGTGCAACAGGAATGATAGGAGTTACCCTTATACAGTATTTGTTAGAGCAAGGAATAGAAGTGTTGGCAATTATTCGTGAAAATTCTAGTAGAAAGCATCAGTTGCCAAAGCATTCTAGTTTAACAGTAATGGAATGTAACATTGATAACTATAAACAGCTTTCTAACAACATAAAGGGTACATACGATGCCATGTTTCATCTAGCGTGGGATGGAACATTTGGCGATAGCAGAAACGATACAAAAATACAAAGTGATAATATAAAATATACCTTAGATGCAGTAGATTTAGCAGAATCCTTAAAGTGTAAGGTGTTTATCTTTGCTGGTTCTCAGGCAGAATATGGAAGAGTAGAAGAAAAGTTAAATGATACAGTAGCTACATTTCCAGAGAATGGATATGGAGTTGCTAAATTATGTGCAGGAAATTTAAGTAAAATTGCTTGTGAACAAAAAAATATTCGTCATATTTGGACAAGAATTTTAAGTGTATATGGTCCTTATGATGGAAAAAATACAATGGTAATGTCTAGTATTTATTCCTTATTAAGAAAAGAAGTACCACAGTTTACAAAGGGTGAACAACAGTGGGATTATTTGTATAGCAAAGATGCAGTAAGAGCCTTATATTTGGCAGGATTAAAAGGAAAGCATGGGGCAATTTACTGTATAGGCAGCGGAAAAACAAGATTTTTATATGAATATGTAGAATGTATTAGAAATGAAGTAGATAAAGATGGACAAATTGCCATTGGGGCAGTAAAATATAGAGATAAACAAGTAATGTATTTATGTGCAGATATTAGTAAGCTAACGAAAGATACAGGATTTATACCACAGATTTCTTTTGAAGAAGGAATCAAAGAAACAGTAGCTTGGTGCCGAAATAATATGCAATAAAAACATTACTGTAATACAAAATAAGTGGCATAGAGGAAAGTGAGAAGTCATGAAAAAAGTTAGCATTGTAGTTCCATGCTTCAATGAAGAGGAAAATGTGATTCCATTAAGCAGGGCAATTATAGAAGAATTTGCAAAAATACCACAATATGACTATGAAATAATATTCATTGATAATGACTCCAAAGATAATACAAGGACATTACTTCGTGGTATGTGTGCAGAAAATAGTAAAATTAAAGCTATTTTTAATGCAAAAAACTTTGGACAATTTAATTCTCCTTATTATGGTTTGCTACAAGCTACTGGAGATAGTGCAATTTTAATGGCAGCAGATTTTCAAGATCCAGTAGAAATGATTCATAAGTTTATAGCAGGCTGGGAAGAAGGGTATAAAATCGTTATTGGAATTAAAACAAGTAGTAAGGAAAATAGACTTATGTATGCTTGTAGAAGTTTCTACTACAAAATGATTAAAAGGCTATCTGATGTAGAGCAAATAGAACATTTCACAGGCTTTGGTTTATATGATAAAAAGTTTATTAAAGTTCTACAAGAACTAAATGATCCAACACCATTTTTAAGAGGTGTAGTAGCAGAATTAGGTTTTAGAAGAAAAGAAATTAGCTATACTCAGCCAAAGAGAAGAGCAGGAAAAACAAGCAATAATTTCTATCGATTATACGATGCAGCAATGTTAAGTATCACATCTTATACAAAGGTGGGGCTTCGTTTAGCAACATTGTGTGGAATGGTATGTTCAGTCATTGGAATAGCAGTAGCACTTATTTATTTAGTGATGAAGCTAGTATACTGGGATAGATTTGTTGCTGGCATGGCACCAATGCTTATTGGAGTCTTTTTGTTTGGTTCCATTCAAATGTTTTTTATTGGACTAATAGGAGAATATGTATTAAGCATTAATAGTAGAATGATGAAGCGTCCTCTTGTTGTTGAGGAAGAGAGAATTAACTTTGAAGAGACAGAAGAAGCTTAGTAGCCATAATAGGAGGTATTATGTTAGAAGAAGTGATGCAACAGAAACTAAGACAAGTGCAAAAATGTCACTTAGTTATTATAAATGAAATTGCCCGTATATGTAAAAAGCACAATATTCGTTATTTTCTAGAAAGTGGAACGTTGCTAGGTGCTATTCGCCATCACTCTGCTATTCCCTGGGATGATGATGCAGATATTGCAATGCTTCGTAAAGATTTTGAAAAATTTCGTCGCATTGTAAGAGATGAGCTAGGGGAACAATTTGCTTATGTAGAACCATCAGATTTAGGCAATGAGGCAATTTATGATTTTGTACCTCGTATTGTTATGCTTAATTCTAAAATTCATAAAGATGGACCAGAAGAAAGATATTATGGAAATGGTATGTATAATCATGTAGTAGTAGACATTTTTATTATTGATGATATGCATGATAATGAACTAATAAGAAAATGTGTAAATGGTGCTTTAGTTGGAATTTATGGATTATCTATGGGGCATCGTTATGAACTAGACATGAATAAATATAGTGGTGCATCAAAAATAGTAGTAAACATATTAGCTACCATTGGAAAAAGAATTCCAGCCAAAACAATTTTAAAATGGTATGACAAAGTATCTTTATTAGGAACAAAAAGAAACAAAAAGAAACAAAGATGTTTCTATAGTAATTTTCTAATCGGTGATATTAAGCTTATTTATCAAAAGGAATGGTTTGCTAAAAGTACCGAAGTTACATTGGATGGACAAAAATTTCAAGCTCCAAAGGAATGGGACAAAGTATTAAAAACCATTTATGGTAATTATAGACAGCTACCGCCAGTAGAGCAAAGAACTATTTCCCATTGTGATTTAGAGGAAGTAGAAATATGGTAATTGCGAATATAAATATAAAGTTTCATATTCTCCTTTTGATACACAAATTTTAAAATAGAAGTGAGGAAATAGATGAAAATAGAGACGATAAAACGCTTTATACTAGATTTGGTGTATGGTACAGCAGGATTAATCGCAATGAATGGAGTAATGCAGTTTGTTGTTACTCCATTTTTAAATAATAGATTAGGAGCTGCTAATTGTGATATATTTTTATTTTTTATGGCATTAGTAGGTTTTATGGCTTCTGCTTTTGGTTCAGGAGCCAATTATGCAAGAATGACAATTTCTACAAGAAGAGAATCAGAAAATGGAGATTATAATTATTTTTTACTATTTGTAGCTATACTATCAGCAATTGTAACGACAGCAGGAATGACATTATTAAATATACATTCTATTTTAACATTTATCCTTGTATATGTTGTTATGATGGCAACTATATTACGATATTATTCTGACGTGGAATATCGTTTAAATACTAATTACAAACAGTTTTTTATTTATTATATGTTAATTGCTTGTGGTTACTTAGTCGGTGTAGCAGTTTTTCCATTAACAAAGTCATGGCAAATAATTATTTTATTAGGAGAATCCTTTGCTCTATTATTCGTTGTTATAAAAGGGAAGATTTATAGAGGAAAGTTATGGAAGCGTTCTAAAAATTTCAAAGAAAATATAAAAACAATGTTTTCCTTATCCTTTGCTTATTGCTTATCAGATTTCGTATCTTATACCGATAGAATATTAATTCCACTGTTTGCTCATGAAGGTGCTTCCACAACATTTTATGTAGCAACTCTTGTAGGGAAAATAGTAGCCTTATTAACAACGCCGCTAAATGGAGTAATTATTGGACATTTATCAAAATATAAAGGAAATATAACAAAAAAAATGTTTGCTACTATAACAAGTGGGCTACTTGTTGTTGCTTTTTTTGTTATTGGTGCAAGTATGATTGCTTCCCATATTTTAGTGCCACTATTATATCCAGATTTGTATAGTGAGGCAAAAAAACTGTTTTTAGTGGCAAATGCAAGCCAAGTATTTTTCTTTCTATCTAATACAATGATGGTTATTGTTCTTCGTTTTACCCATGAAAAATATCAATTATACCTAGGTATTATTTATGCTATCTTATTCTTTCTTATTGTTGTACCTGGAATTATGTGGTATGGTTTATGGGGAATTGCCTATGGCTTACTAATTATTAATAGCTTAAAATTTTTAATTATAACAGCAATGGGATTTTATGGAATTAGGAAGAAAGAAAAGGAATAAAAGAAAGGAAACTGTAATAGTAGTAATATTACATGGGTATTAATATGATAAAAGAAAAAAAATACAGTGTAATGAGTAAAATAGCAGAAGGACCGTTAAAATGGTATGATTACTTGTTGTTTTTGATAATTGCAATTGGTTGTTTTTTTACGTTTCAACAAGGTGATTTGTTTCACACAGCAGGTTGTTCCTATGGATATTTAGATGGACATATTTTAGATTTTTACGATTATAATGATTCCTTTGGAATCCACCCTAGCTATTTGCCAACAACATATATACTGTTTGCTATTTGGAACATTCCAATGCGAGTGCTTAGAATTGTAACTGTTCCAACGGAACAACTTCCATTTATTGCAGTTATGTGGGCAAAGTTACTTCCATGTCTATTATATTTAGCTTCAGGGTATGTGATTTATAAAATATGTATGGAAATAGGCATGAAAAGCAAAAAGTCTAAAATATGTATGTATGCTAGCTTAACAATGCCAATTGGATTTTATGCTCAATTTATTTTTGGACAATATGACATATTTATGGTATTTTGCATTCTTCTTGGATTTTATTATTACTTAAAAAATGAAAGTTTCAAATTTATTTTATGGTTTGGATTTGCGATTACATTTAAATATTCAGCTTTATTATTGTTTATCCCACTATTATTATTAAAAATAAAAGACATTTGGAAGATTATTATTAATTGTGTATTAGTTGCGATTCCATATGTAGTGGAATATGTATTATATTTACAAAGTCCCACATTTAGAGACTATGCCTTTGGAATAGGAAGTAAGGGAGATACACCTACTGGATATATTTTTGAAGCTGGAATTTTTACAGGGTATCAGCTAGGAACAAATCAGTACACCGTAAGCCTTGTAATTGTTGTATTTGGTATTATTTGTGCAATGGCATATTTTAATAAAATAGAAGAAAAGAAAGAGCAAATTAAATGGAGCTTTTATTTAATGAGCTTAGTATTTTTCATGCTTTATGGATTATGCAAATGGCATCCACAATGGTTGCTTATGGCAGTTCCATTCTGGACAATGGGAGCATTTATTCATAAAGATACAAAAATATTTATGGCAGTGGACATTATATTTATGTTATTGTTTGTAAGCTTTAGCGTAGCAATGATACCAGGAAATGTAGACCAAGCTATGTTAGATAATGGAATTTTAAAGCTATTATTTAATGGACAATTAGGGCTTCCAGTTTATTTTTCAGGAAAAATAGGTGTAGAACAAACAATGGCAAGTTTACTTCCAATTAGTCCAAGTATGAGTTTGTCTTTAATTACAGTTATTATGCTAGTATATGGTGTATTTCGACATCCTAAATATTGTGTATCCGATTTTTCAGCAAGTATTGATAATTGTATGGGATGGATTCGAGCTAGATTTCTCATTGGAGTAGGATGTTTTATTATTCCAGCTCTTATTTGCGTATTGTCTTATATTTTACCACCGCACCGTACGTTTGGAACTCCAGGTACAAGTGGATATGTTTATGAAATTGCAGATGGAGTGGAAGTGTATCAGCTTTTTGAGTCTCGTGGTACATCTATTGAAAAAATCCAATTTTGGATTATGACTGACGCACAGGCAAATGAAGGACAATTTATTGTAGAAATAAGAGATCATAATACAGGAGAGATTCTTTATACAGAGGAACTTGATCCTTCCTCTTGGTATGACAATCAATTAATTACATGCAAGCCAGGAATTAAAGTAACAGAAGGAAATTACTATGAAATTGCTTTTAGATTAGAAGATGGTGGAGACAATAATAAGTTGGCTCTTAGAAACTGTAATTTGGATTGGACAGACAATATAGAGGAAAAAGCATACTTAAATGAAGAACCAATGGATTATGATTTAGACATTAATATATATCAATAAAATTTTGATAAAAAGGTTGTAGTTGGTTATACTTATTTAATGAAAAATAAAGAACTTGTTCATAGACGCATATGTGAAAAAATGCTACAATAAAACAGAACAATAAAACAAAATGATAAAAACTATATTAAATTTAAATGAGGAAAACTATGACAAGAAAACAATTTATTGAAGAATTAGAATTAGCCTTACAAGGTGAGGTATCAGTGGTAGTAATCCGTGAAAATATAAATTATTATGATGGATATATTAGAGAACAATTAGCTAGTGGAAAAACAGAACAAGAGGTTATGGAGCTATTAGGTGATCCTAGAATGATTGCTAGAACCATTATTGATACTAATGGTGGCGATGGAGATTACAATCAATACAATTATAATAGACGAGAAGATGATTCTTTAAATCAATCATACAATAGAGATTATGAAGACCAAGAAGATGATTATTTCTCTAATAGAGAAAAAAGTAATGTCTATAGTGTATTTGAAGGAAACAATTTTTCAAAAGTGTTTCAAGTGAAATGGTATCATAAACTTTTAATAGCTCTAATTATTGTAGCAGTTCTTGTAATTGTAGGAATGATTATTATGGGAATTGTTCAATTGGCTGTTTGGCTAGCCGTTCCAGTGTTAATTCTATTTGGAATAGGATATTTAATTCGCGGTTTTAGTAGGAAATAAGTGTAAATGTTATCTAATAATAAGCTACAAGATAGGAAAAAATTAGAAGTATATAATCGAAGAAAAATCTCATACTAATTGTGTAAGTAAAAAAAACACACAGGAGGTAAGTGATATGTCACAAAATTATAGTGAACAAAACGCTTCAAGAAACGCTTAAAATGCTTCAAATGCTTCAAGAAATGCTTCAAGAAATGCTTCAAATGCTAACAAGGAACAAAATAGTGCAAGAAACTGTACAGACAAAGCTAATTCAAGCAATGCATCAAAAAGCAGTTCTAAAAATGCATCAAAGAACAGTTCTACAAGATAATTAAATTGTAGCTTTACCAAAGATAAAGAGTAGTAAGAGAAACATTTAGAGATATGTTTAGATACAAAAGAAAATGTACTACTAATAATATACAATAGATAATTGGATTGAAAATTTAGGGCTACCGCGATAGATGTGGTAGCCCTGATTACTGTTCATTTTCCCATTTACGTACAAATTTTTCTTGAAATTCTTCTATTGTGTATGTATAAACATTTTTAAAAAGGTAATTTTTAAATTGATCCAAACCAAATAATATAAGCTCCTCATTAGCTAAATTCCTAACACGCTTATACAAAGTTGTTCTATGAAAAGATTCTTGTCTTTTTTCTTTTTTCTTCAGTTCTTCTATTTGCTCTTTCTGCCTTTTAATTCCGTCTGTTGTTTGTCTTGTTGGCTTATATTCTAAAAATTTCTCCTTATTGTATACTAAAATATAATTCATATTTGCTCTAGTATAGGAGATAGAATCTACTGGTCTATTATTTTTATCTATATATTTTAAATCAAACAAGATAAATAGGCTGTCGTATATTTTTTTATTAATTTCAAAATTAACAGTGTTATCAATAGTCCCATTTTTAAATTCAATAAAAAAACTTTCATGTTTTTCAAAATACAACGCATCAATAGATTTTGGATTAGGAGAAACATTAGAGATTTTATTTTTAACGTACCATTCTTTTACAGCATCAAAGGAACAGACTTTTATCTGGCTATCTACCATGTATTGTTTGTTATGGTCATCATAGGAGGTATTTTTTAAAGAACTTACTTTTTCATTTAGTATATGCAATGTAACAGCTCACCTCCTATATTAGTCCATTTCTTATATTTTCTAGTTTTTGCATTGGGTCTGATAGTTTTTTATAAATAGCATCAATATTATTTGTTACATCATGTAAATAAGATACTGCTCCGTCATTTTCTGCTAAATAATAATTAACTTTATGAGATATTCCATATTTAGAAGAAAAAATATCAATAGCATCTAGAAAATAAGGGCTATGAGTAGTAATAACCATGGTTAAATCAAACTCTTTTTGTAATAATACAATTAACTCGGCATATGTTAGTTGCCATTCAGGGTGTAGATGTATTTCAGGTTCATCTAAAATTAAAACATCTTTTTCTTTTAAACTTCCGTTTTCCAATAGCCTCTTTATTAAAGTAAAAGACTTTAAACCTGTTGATAAATTTTTAATGTTAATTGGTTTGTTGAATGATTGGGATTTTAAATAATATTCACTATCGCTAGTAGAAATAATTTCTCCATCAACCACTTTTTTTAGCATATTAAATATATTATCTAATCTGTCTTTTGCTATAACAGTATCAAATATACCTTCAAAAATGTTGGATTTTTGTTTGCGTAGGTGTTCTAATAAATGCGAGTCCGTATTTTTTGTAGTTGTAGTAAGAAATCCAGTAGACATATAATCTATAATAAAAGGATTATCAATATAAAATGCTTGATGTAAAATATTAAATTCAGAACTTGAATAAGTACATCTATTCGATTCAAATTGACATGTTAAATTTTTATTTTTTATAGTTAAGTTAATTTCTGATTGTACGTTTTCGTCTGTTAAGGGTGATATCTGATTTTCAAAAGATCTATTGAAAAATCTTGTAATAATTTCTCGCATTACCTTTTCATTTGAAACATTAATAATAGTATTCAGCTTTGTAACAACTTCATTAATAAAATTAGATAAATCATTGGTATTTTTTAAAAATTCCCAATTAGATATAAAGTCTTTTATAAAATCATCAATAGATTGATTGTTTAAATTTTGTAAGTGTTTCATTATGCTATCTGTAAGACTTCTAGAAAATATCATTTGCTGTTTTAGAATTTCATCAATGGTATTTTGTTCATCATCAATTGGATAATTTATTAATGATGAATTTATAGCGCTATAAATAGAATCCTTCTTTTGATGAGAAATTTTCTCATCAACGTTATTCATAGAATTAAAAATAGAAAACAACGCTTTTCCAACGGTACTTTTTCCGGTATTATTTTCACCAGCAATCACAGTGATTCCATCAATATTTAAAGTTGTGTCTTTAATTTTTGCTACATTTTTTAAATTTAGTTGCATCATTATCTCCTAATTTGATTACTAAATAATAGCATATAAACGTTTTTATGTTTATTGCATTTGTTAATAGTTATTTTTACTTATTATTTTTCACAAAATAAATATATTCAATCAAAAATGATATATAATTTCTCTATGATTTTATCATATTCTCCCATAATTCTCAATCATAACAGAATATATAGTTTAATATAAAATCTAAAATGGATTAAGTAATATTTATAATAAGTTTTCATAAGAAAATTAAGTGTCAAATCCCTGCTTTTTACATAAAATAAAGTATAATAGAATGTTTTACTCTATTATGCAGGTAAGGAAAGCAGGTGGTTTCATGAAAATTACTATGATTTCATCAAATGAATTGGATAGCTGGATAGAGCAGAAAGAGTGTATGTTAGTTGATGTAAGAAAACCTAGCCAGTATCGTGAAAGTCATATAAATGGAGCAGTCAATATGCCCTATGAAAAAATTGATACAATGCTATCCCGTTTACCAAAAAATATTCCAGTAATTTTTTATTGTGAGAGAGGTAGTTCTAGCCTGGATGTATGTAAAAAAGCTTGTCGATTAGGAATTTATGGCATTACTGTAGTAGGTGGAATCAATGGATATAAAGGAAAATATAGAGTGAAAAACCGTTCATAAGGGTGAAAAAATATCACATGAAAACTCACATAAAAGTTATCAAAGAGACTTTTTCACACTTATAACTTAATTGCACTGCTTCTTAAAAATATAAGGCTTAGTAAACTATGTAATCAATAAAAGCAGACTATTATAAAATAAATAATTGTAATAGTCTGCTTTCTTAAAACTTTCATTGACATATAAAATAGGCTCATATACACTATAATTAAGTTTGTGCAATAAGGACAAGCAAATGAATGCAAACAAAGAAAAGGAAAATAATAATGAAAACATATGAGTTAATTGCCCCATGTCATTTTGGGTTAGAAGCAGTATTGAAACGAGAAATCATTGATTTAGGATATGAAATTAGTAGTGTAGAAGACGGGCGTGTTACATTTATTGGTGATGCAGAGGCTATTTGTAGGGCAAATATATTTCTAAGAACAGCAGAACGAATATTATTAAAAGTGGCTTCCTTTAAAGCAGTCACCTTTGAACAATTATTTGATAGGACAAAAGAGATAGATTGGAATGAATTTATTCCAGAGGATGGAAAAGTATGGGTAACAAAAGCATCTTCTGTAAAAAGTAAGTTATTTTCTCCATCTGATATTCAATCTATCATAAAAAAAGCCATTGTAGAAAAAATGAAGCAAAGCTACCATACAAATACAATTCCAGAAACAGGAGCCTCTTATCCACTTCGCGTATTTTTTATGAAGGATATTGCTACCATTGCGTTAGATACGACAGGTATTTCTCTCCATAAAAGAGGATATAGACCATATACAGCAAAAGCACCAATTAGCGAAACATTGGCAGCAGCTCTTCTTATGCTTACACCATGGAATAAAGATAGAATATTAGTAGATCCATTTTGTGGAAGTGGAACATTTCCAATAGAAGCAGCTATGATAGCAGCAAATATAGCTCCAGGAATGAATCGTTCCTTTTTAGCAGAATCATGGAAAAATTTAATTCCTAAAAAGCTTTGGTATGAAGCAATGGATGAAGCAAATGAAATGATAGATGATACAGTGACTGTAGACATTCAAGGATATGATATCGACCCAGAAGTAGTAAAATTAGCAAGAGAAAATGCAAAATTAGCTGGTGTAGACCATATGATACATTTCCAACAGCGTTCCGTAGAAGATTTAAGTCATCCAAAAAAATATGGATTTATTGTTACAAATCCGCCATATGGAGAAAGAATTGAAGAAAAGGAAAATCTTCCTGCTTTATATAAAATAATCGGAGAACGTATGAGAGGATTAGATACATGGTCAACCTATATTATTACATCATATGAAGAAGCAGAAAAATATATTGGCAGAAAGGCTGATAAAAACCGAAAAATTTATAATGGTATGATAAAAACATACTTCTATCAATTCTTAGGTCCTAAGCCACCAAAAAGAGAACGAAAAGAGAAAGAATAAATAGGGAAAGAGTAGAGGATAGTGTTATGGATAAGATTATTTTTGCAACATCAAATGAGGGAAAAATGAAAGAGATCCGATTAATATTAGGAGATTTAGGGATTCCAGTATTATCATTAAAAGAAGCAGGAATTTCCGTTGATATTGTAGAAGATGGACAAACATTTGAAGAAAATGCAATTATTAAAGTAAAAGCAATTCGCCCATATACAGATGGAATTATTTTAGCAGATGATTCTGGGTTAGAGGTAGATTTTTTAAATAAACAGCCAGGAGTATATTCTGCTCGTTTTATGGGAGAAGATACCCCTTATACGGTAAAAAATCAGTGGATTATTGATCAATTAAGTGAGGTAGAGAACGAAAAAAGAAGTGCTCGCTTTGTCTGTTGTATTGCTGCATCTTTGCCAAATGGGGAAATTTTAACAACAAAAGGTACTATTGAAGGTATTATTGCAGAAGAAGCAATGGGAGAAAATGGATTTGGATATGATCCAATTCTATTCTTACCAGAACTAGGATTAACAACAGCACAATTAGATGCACAAACAAAGAATGAAATTAGTCATAGAGGCAAAGCGTTAAGCAAAATGAAGGAAAAAATTAAAAACTATCTTTAGTAGAAGGTGTCTAGGAATTTATAGAGACAACGTTGTGGAGCAATAAAATAAAAAGGCTGTTAAAAATTAATACTGATATGCTCCCTTCTAGGTAGACAAGTGAAATAATAAAAACTTGATACTTAGGAGGGAGCATATTTATGCTTAAAAGAAAAATATCCGTTGAAGATAAGATTTATGCTGTAAATCTATATCTGGAT
>CALWGN010000268.1 GCA_944380055.1 uncultured Lachnospiraceae bacterium | reverse complement strand
TTCTTTCATCAAGGTTTCCATGGTTTGTTTTAATAGACCAAGAATATACTCTTCAAAAAAAGAGTTTAGGTCTAGATTTTCTTTTTGATTTTTGTTATTATTAGTCATAGGGAAGTCCTTCTTTCTTAGTTATGTTTTTCTTGGTCGTTAAACATTGTACCATGTCAGATAGAACTTCTCTATTTTTATTTACACAAAATATTTTACACTATCATTATAGTTGTAAAATTATTTAAAATATACTTATTTAGAGGAAAATTATTGCCAAATTAGTTATAAGATAGAATTTCATAAACCAAAATAATAAGAGATTACAAGTAGAGAAGAATTTCAATAAAAAGCAAAGCTTGGTTTATTTAATAATAAAGGGAGAAATAACACCATCACAATTAATACAATTACGAATAGAATTAAATAAAATAATAAAAAAGAGGAAGATTTTATATGTATTATTAAAATCATAAATGATGATGTTTTTGGGAGGAGTGTTTAGGAAGTAGAAATTACTCCATAGTAGAAGATTTGTTTTTATAAGAGAAGCAGAAAAATTTACCAGGCGAAAAAATAGGAATAAGTTAAAATATCTAGTAAAATCAATGGTTTAAGAGGTATATGATGACAATTTAGAAAAAGTTATAATCGCCTGGTAAAAATTTTAAAAAGTCTTGAAAAAACTATGTTTTTGAAGTATATTAAAAAAAGAAAGTTAGTAAAATCGATGGTTTAATAATAACATGAGATGTATTGAAATTTCAACCCCCTCTATTAATCATATTAAAATAAATAGTTTAATAATAACATGAGATGTATTGAAATGAATATAACACTCATCTAGAACGAACATTTGAGCGTTTAATAATAACATGAGATGTATTGAAATGGTAGGTCCCCACAATCCCCACCTTCCACAGACACGTTTAATAATAACATGAGATGTATTGAAATTGGACAAGGGGATAGCGGAGCATGTGGAAATGGAGTTTAATAATAACATGAGATGTATTGAAATTCAAGCCTACTTATAACGCTCTCTGAACTATCTTCGTTTAATAATAACATGAGATGTATTGAAATGGTTCTGTTGGTTCTGTAACCTCCGGATTTTCTAACAGTTTAATAATAACATGAGATGTATTGAAATTAACCAGGTCGACAACGAGTTAACTAAGAAGTATGTTTAATAATAACATGAGATGTATTGAAATTTGTGGCTACTTTCCACGTAATAAAAGCAGTCCCAGTTTAATAATAACATGAGATGTATTGAAATATTTACCCCACGTTTCTCCGTCTGACGTTTTTGTTGTTTAATAATAACATGAGATGTATTGAAATGTAATGTTATAAGGTACAGAATTAAACAAAATACGGTTTAATAATAACATGAGATGTATTGAAATCAAGTAAGGTAACTGCTTGTATGTATAACTTTTTAGTTTAATAATAACATGAGATGTATTGAAATCAAGTAAGGTAACTGCTTGTATGTATAACTTTTTGTTTAATAATAACATGAGATGTATTGAAATGCATTAAAAAAAATAACAGTACAGAACCGAGTAAAGTTTAATAATAACATGAGATGTATTGAAATATTAAACGTCTTAAATCCATACTTAAATTCCTTTCGTTTAATAATAACATGAGATGTATTGAAATGTAGATACAATAGTTTCTGTATTTTCCACGTTATCTGTTTAATAATAACATGAGATGTATTGAAATGTAAAATGAAACAAACGCAAGTGGAACAAGAAACAGTTTAATAATAACATGAGATGTATTGAAATCTCCATCAAGGCAAGCATCAATATCCCTTAATGCGTTTAATAATAACATGAGATGTATTGAAATAGTTGTTACAGTGACGATATAGACGAATTGCAAAAAGTTTAATAATAACATGAGATGTATTGAAATCTAACAATAACGGCATAATAATGGGCGACAATAATGTTTAATAATAACATGAGATGTATTGAAATTCCTGTCCCAACTTTAAAAGCAGGACTTCCTGTTCTGTTTAATAATAACATGAGATGTATTGAAATTTTTTGCAGTAATCTAAGAAGTTTAATAATTTGAGTTTAATAATAACATGAGATGTATTGAAATACATGATAGCCAGGACAAAAGATAATTGTTTTTGCAGTTTAATAACAACATGAGATGTATTGAAATGGGGATATGGTAGTGGAGGATGCATCGCATAGATTGTTTAATAACAACATGAGATGTATTGAAATTTCGTTTTGTATGAATTCCATTTAATAACAATATAAAAGTATATTAACAATGAATAAAAACGATTGAAAATAGAACGAATTATATATTATAAAATTAGATAAAAAATAATAATTAATATTTATATAAGAGTATTATTAATAAAATAGAAAAAATTAAAAATTATAGATAAAATCTATATTCTATTTTGAAATTAACTAAAAAATCAAAATTAAAGAAAATATAAAAAAACTGGGAGGGAATATGTTAGTATTTGAATGTAAGGTAAAAGTAAAGGTAAAAAAAGAAATTCCGTATAAAAATGCATGGGAACATTTAACTTATTTTTTAGATAGTGCGTTAGCAAAAAATGAGGAATTGTTACAATTACATAATAAAAATGAATATAAATTTTATTGTTTTGATTTATTATATCCATGTGAGAAAGAAAAGATTTATAAGGTAGGAAAAATATATACCTTTCGATTACGTACAGTAAAAGAAAGCTTAGTAGAATATTTTTCCAATGCATTGCTGTATCATCAAACGAATGAATTAATAGGAGTAAATGTAGAATTAGCAATTATTCCCAAACGATTATTAGAAAAAGTATATACGTTAACACCAGTTATTATAAAAAATGATGAAGGGTATTGGAGAAATAATTTAAGTTTAGAAGCGTATGAGGAACGATTAAAAGTAAACTTGTTAAAAAAATATGCTATTCTAACAGGAGAAAAGTTAGACGAAAACTTTGCTTTATATAAAATGATTGAATTTAAAAATAAAGTACCAGTGAAAGTACCATATAAAAATATCAATTTATTAGGAGACAAGATTACCTTGTATCCGTCTAATGATAAAAGAGCGCAGGAACTATTCTATATGGCATTGGGAACAGGGCTAGGAGAAAATAATGCACGCGGATTAGGATTCTTGAATTATCAATATATAAAAAATAAATAGTAGGTTCATAGAATAAGAGATAGTATTTTTTCTTACTTTATAGGATATAAAATCTTATAAAGTAAGTACTATATAAAATATTGTGGAGGTGTTAGTTTGTTAAAAGAATGTATGGATGTCTTTGGATATATGTATGACAAAGCAGGAGAAAGTTTGATTTTAGACAATTATGTACCAAAAGACGGAACGTATTGTTTGATAAGCATTGAAAATAATCAATTTAAGAAAATTAAACAGTTGGATATTCGATATGATAAAAAAACAAAAGAAATATTAGGAAAAGAAGAGTATGATACATATAGGGATATTTGTTATTATGATTATTATAGTCAAATAATTAGTACAAATAAGGCTATGGATATACCTAAAAGAATTATCCACTCTAATAATTATTTATCCTTGGCAGTAAAAAAGGAAAGTATAAAAGAGAATAAATTAACAAGTTCGATTATAGATGGTTATTATACTCTTATGAAACATCCCATGGAAAAATATAAAAAAGATGAAGAAAGTAAAATATTATATGAAGCAGTGGAAACTACCTATGGACCTACGGATAGTCAACTAATAGACAAAATTCATATATATGTATTAGATGGAGAGCTATGGAATGGCATAAATTTAGAGAAAAAGGAATATATTAAAATTTTCTTTGTATTTCCTGATAAGGAGAAAACAAAAGAATTATATAAAAAAGAAGGGAATCGTTATTTAATTCCTAATATATACAATAAGAATAAATTTAATAAGTTTGATGATGACGGAAATATAGTAGGTCTACCAAATAATAATATACAAATGAACGAAGACAAGCCTTATTTAATGAATAAAACAAGAAAGGTAGAAATCCCATATTTATTGAACCAAAGGGATGTCATGCTACAAAATAAATTCTTTGATTATCTGATAGCATTAGCATCAAAAGAGAAAGTAAATATTTATGTTGATGCAAAAAATAAGAACATTATGGGATATAGCAATTTAGAAGAACCAGATAAAATTAGTTGTGGATATTATTTTCGTATAAAAAAAGGAAAAGAGATAGAGATACATAAATTTGATACAGTTTCAATATATGATAATCATCTAGAACGAACATTTGAGCTGAAAAATATCATTGGGATATCTAAAAAAACATTAGAAAAGTATAAATTAGAATATGATACCAATCATAGTAAATTATGGAAATTAAAAGTATTAATTGATAGTTGCTTTTTTGGTGGAAAGTTAGCGAATAATTTTATTACAGACCCAAAAGATATTCAAATGGATGATAATAAGGTGAAGTATTATTTATTAGAAGTTAGGGATGAACTATCCAAATGGTTTTATTGTGGGAAACAGGAAAATATTATAAATATAATCAACAATTTCACTTATCATTTAATTTTAAATTCTATTCAAAAGAATCATATGT
>CALWGN010000267.1 GCA_944380055.1 uncultured Lachnospiraceae bacterium | reverse complement strand
ACTATCTCTTATGTTATATGTGGAGTATTAACTACTATTGTAAACTGGGGCGTATTTCGTCTATGTCGTGATGCTTCTATGAGTACTTTTACATCTACTGTATTAGCATGGGTACTTGCAGTTATTTTCGCCTTTTTTACAAACAAAATTTTTGTATTTAAAAGCACCGTATATCACCCAAAAGCAATTATGAAAGAAATTATTCCTTTTTTTATTTGTCGCTTATTATCTGGCGCTTTTGATGTTATTTTCATGATTGGAGCTGTTGATATATTAGGAATAAATGACAACCTTTCAAAGCTTATTTCCAACTTTTTTGTTATGGTTGCAAATTATTTCGCTAGCAAATTATTTATTTTTAATAAGAGAAAAAATTAAAAACATAATTTATTTTTAGGAAATGAGGTATGTAGAATATTATGAAAGACAATGTAGCAAACAAAATATCAAATAAAAAAAGGCATTCCATTAATTTTGTAACACTTCTACCATATGCTTGTGCCTTTTTTATTCCTATTTTTATTATGATAGGTATTTTTATTGAGCGTGGAATTTTTCCATTTGGAGAAAATAGTTTTTTAAGAACAGACTTATACCACCAATATGCTCCATTTTTCCAATCATTAAAGGAAAAACTATCTACTGGAGGAAGTTTATTTTATTCTTGGGATATTGGATTAGGTACCAACTATTCTGCTTTATTAGCTTATTATTTAGCAAGTCCAATTAACTGGCTACTATATTTATGCCCTGCTGATTATGTAATTGAATTTATTACTTATCTTATTGTATTTAAACTTGCATTAAGCAGCGTATTTTTTACTTATTACATTAATAAACATACAAAACAATCTACCATAGCTGGTGCTTTTTTTGGAATTTTTTATGGTTTATCTGGATATATGGCCGCTTATAGCTGGAATATTATGTGGCTAGACTGTATTTTATTATTTCCACTTATTATTCTGGGACTAGAAAAATTAATCAAAGAAGATAAATGTATCTTATACTGTATTACATTAGCGTTATCCATTCTTTCTAACTACTATATTTCCATTATGATTTGTATGTTTTTAGTTGTCTATTTTTTAGTACAACTTATTTTACTTCCTAGAAAAATGAAAAAAACATTTACTTTTGATAATGGAGATATTGTCGAAACAATTATACAAACAAACTATATTAAGAAACTTATAAATTTTAGTATTTATTCTTTATTAGCTGGTGGGTTAGCTGCTATTGTATTATTACCTGAGGTATATGCACTTCAAATGACTGCCTCAAGTAATTTTTCTTTTCCAAAAACAATTACTTCGTATTTCTCTATGTTTGATATGATTGCTCGTCATTTAGTAAATGTGGATGTTCATATTGGACTGGATCACTGGCCAAATATTTACTGTGGAGTTGGCATTTTATTTTTAATTCCACTTTATGTACTAAATAAAAAAGTAAATTACAAAGAAAAAATTATATACTTCTTCCTTTTAGTATTTTTCTATTTAGGATTTAGCTTAAATTTATTAAACTTTATATGGCATGGATTACATTATCCAAACTCCCTTCCAGCAAGACAGTCCTTTATTTATATTTTCCTCGTTCTTGTAATGGCATATAAAGGTTTTATGGGAATTAAGGATAGAAGTTTAAAACAAATTGTAGGTGCTATTTGTCTAGCAATTGGATTCGTTGTCATTGCTGAACATATTATTACTGAGGAATTTTTCCATTGGTATACATTCTATTTGAGTATTCTATTTATTAGCTTATATGGTCTTATGGCATATTTATATAGAAGAAGAAAAATACCTACTGACATTTTAGCTATTATTATTTTCTCTATTGTGGCAATTGAAGCTGCAATTAATACAAGTGAAACAAGTGTTACTACAACAAATCGTACTTCTTATAAGCAATATGATAAGGCAATTAGCACATTGCTTGAACAAGTAGAACAATTTGAAAATGACAATTTTTATCGTGTAGAAAAATTTGACCGTAGAACAAAAAATGATGGTGCTTGGTATAAATTCCATTCTGCCTCTGTATTTTCTTCCACTGCCAATGCCAACTTAACTTCTTTTTATAAGAAACTAGGGCTAGAAGGATCCACCAACGCTTATAGTATGAATGGGGCAACATTATTTACTAATTCCTTATTTAATATTAAGTATTTATTATCAGCTAAAGAACTTCACAACGATGATTTACAGCAATTACAAGCAGTGGAAAATGGCGTATTTTTATACAACAATCCATATGCATTATCTCTTGGCTTTGTTACAGATGCTGATTTAGATATTAATTGGAACGGTACATCCATTAATCCAATTGATAATCAAAATGAATTTATTAAACAAGCAACTGGCATCTCTGGTACTTTTGAATCTATTTCTTCACTAAGTACAGACGATCAAGTAAGTACAATTACTGTGGAAGAAGACGGATATGTCTACGCTTATGTAAATAATACAAGCAGTACAAAAGTGAAAAAGGTAACAGCTTCTTGTGGAAACTTTTCAGAAACCTTTGATAATGTTGATCGAGGTTATTTACTTGATTTAGGATATCGTACGGCAGGAGATGTTATTACTATTACTGCTTCTGCTGATACTGATAGCAAAGCAGTATTAAATGTAAGTGCTTATCAATTAAATGAGTCACGTTACACACAAGCTATGGAAGAACTAAATAAATATCCTATGATTGTTGATAAATATGATGATACATCTATACAGGCCCATTTTACATCTCCAAGTACATCTTTACTTGTAACTACGATTCCTTACGAAGATGGATGGAGTGTTACTTTAGATGGAAAGCAGGTAGAAGTAGATGCCTTTGAGGATACATTTATTAGTTTACTTGTTACGGAAGGCAGCCATACCATTGAATTTACCTATACTCCAAGTGGATTTAAGCTAGGGGCTATCATTACTGTTATTAGTTTACTATCTTTTATTTCTCTTATTTATATTACAAACAAATGGAATGTTTCTCGTATGAAAAAAGAGGAATTAGCTGTTTATGATTTGTATATGGCTAGGGAAAATGAACATACATCCGAAGATAATGACGAGGACTTTGAACAAATTACAATTGAGCGTCCAAAAACAAATAATCCAAATATAGAACATAACACAAATAAATAAACTTACGAATTGGAGGAAATGATTATGAAATTATGGGGAGGTCGCTTTACGAAGCAAACCAATCAACTTGTACACAATTTTAATGCTTCCCTTTCTTTTGATCAAAAATTTTATTATCAAGATATTGAAGGAAGTATTGCTCATGTAACAATGTTAGCAAAACAACAAATTATAAGCGATGAGGAAAAAGCTACTATCATTGACGGACTACTTAGCATCCGTAAAGATATTGAAAATGGTACTCTTACTTTTGATGAATCTAGTGAGGATATTCATAGTTTTGTAGAATCCAACCTTATTGATAGAATTGGTGAGGCCGGAAAGAAGCTTCATACAGGAAGAAGCCGTAATGACCAAGTAGCTCTTGATATGAAACTTTATACAAGAGATGAAATTAAGGAGGTGGATTCTCTATTAAAAGAGTTATTACAATCTCTCTTATCTGTTATGGAAAATAATCTAGAAACCTATATGCCTGGATTTACTCATTTACAAAAAGCTCAACCAATTACACTAGCTCATCATTTTGGAGCATATTTTGAAATGTTTCAACGTGACCGTGACCGTTTAAAAGATATTATAAAACGTTTTAACTACTGTCCATTAGGTAGTGGTGCTTTAGCAGGAACAACCTATTCACTAGATAGAGAGTTAACTGCTTCTTTACTAGGTTTTACTGGTCCTACATTAAATAGTATGGACTCTGTATCCGATAGAGATTATCTTATTGAGACGTTAAGTGCTTTCTCTACCATTATGATGCATTTAAGTCGTTTCTGTGAGGAAATTATTATTTGGAATAGCAATGAATATAGATTTGTAGAGTTAGATGATTCTTATAGTACTGGAAGCAGTATTATGCCACAAAAGAAAAATCCAGATATTGCTGAATTAGTTCGTGGTAAAACTGGCCGTGTTTATGGCGCTTTAGTTTCATTATTAACAACTATGAAGGCTCTTCCTCTTGCTTATAATAAAGATAT
>CALWGN010000266.1 GCA_944380055.1 uncultured Lachnospiraceae bacterium | reverse complement strand
CTTTCTCATTCTACTTTCATCATCTACAACCAAAACTTTAATTTTTTCCATATTATATACTCGCCTTTCCTTTGTATTTACTAGTCTTGTCGCTCTCGCCAAATGTTCGCGCTTGGCTCATTGTGTTCATTATATTATGAATTTCTTTCATGATCTTGTCACATTCGCCAAATGCTTCGCGCTTGGCTCATTGTGTTCATTATATCATAGTATTCAAAAAAGCCACAAATAAATTACTTCATATTCAATATAGAATATATGTAACTTTACTTGTAGCTTTTTTCATTACACATATTTTTCTTAATATAGAATGCATTTATGTATTTATATATTTTTATATCAGAAAAATATGTTTTTATTGTGTTTTTTCTATTTAATATATTATTTTAAATCTTGATTTCTTACTGCGTCCATATCGTCAAAGTCTTGGTTTTCACCAACCATACCCCAAATAAATGTGTATGCTTGTGAACCTGAGCCTGAGTGAATAGACCAACTTGGTGAAATAACAGCTTCTTCATTTCTCATTACAATATGACGAGTTTCTTGTGGTTCTCCCATATAATGCATAACAAACGCATCTTCTGGAATATCAAAGTATAAGTACACTTCCATTCTTCTATCATGTGTATGACATGGCATTGTATTCCATACACTACCTGGCTTTAATTGTGTCATACCCATTTCTAGTTGACAACTTTCTACTTGTCCTGGAAGAATATATTTACAAATAGTTCTATGGTTAGATGTTTCTAATGAACCTAATTCTACCTTATTGCAATCCTTTACGATTACAACACCTTCTTCTTCTTCTCCCTCTGGCTTAATTAATACTGTTGGATATGTTGCATGTGCAGGTGCACTATTTAAGTAAAATTTTGCTGGGTTTGCTTCATCATCACTAGCAAAGGAAATTTCTTTTGAACCCATACCAATGTACATACCATCTTTTCTATTAAGCTTGTACTCTTTTCCATCTACGGTAATTGTACCTGAACCACCAATATTAATTACACCTAATTCTCTTCTTTCACAAAAATACTTTGCTCTTAATTCATCTCCTGCTGTTAATACAAGTGCTTCTTTTGCTGGAGTTGCTGCACCAGTAATAATTCTATCAATATGGCTATATACTAGTTTAATTTCTCCTGGTGTAAATAAATTTTGAATTAAAAATTCTTCTCTAAGACGATCTGTTGTATAATGCTTTACGTCTCTTGGGCTTACTGCTGTTCTAAGTTCCATAATTCTTCTCCTTCTTAATATATGTTGATTACTCCTTTTGATTATATCATTATCGCATATTTTTTTCAACAATATTAATATGTTCTATATGCAAATTAAATAATACTTTTGTCTCCTTCTATAAAAACTTTTTGTAAAGAATAAATAGACTGATTTCTATTGCACATATAAGCAATAGCAGAAACTACAAAAAAGTATGGAGTATATTCATACCCAAAAACTTCTCCACCAATAAATATAGGTGCTAGAAATGTATTTGTAGCACTTCCAAATACGCTAACATAACCTAATGCAGCAACAAATTCAATTGGTAATTGTAATATTATAGCAAGTACAGCCCCAAGACTTGCTCCTATTGAAAATAGTGGTGTAACTTCCCCTCCCTGAAATCCAACAGACAGTGTTAAAATAGTTAATAGTAACTTTAATATCCAATCATAGTAATATACTTCCCCTCCATAAAAACTATTTTCAATTAAATTTGTTCCTAACCCTGAGTATCTTCCTTTATAAAATATTAAAAATAATGCACTTAAAACACATCCAAATACTACTATTCTAACGATTGGATTTTTGATTTTTTTACTACATACACCTTTTGAAATTTTTAATAGCCATGCGAACATTCCACCAACAATCCCAAATATGATACCTAACCCAATCAATTTTATAATTGTACTACTATTCCACCCAATGTTACTAGTAAGAGAAAAAGAAAATTTTTCAAGCCCTAACAAATGAGATGTTGTACTAGAAGCAAATGCAGCTGTAATTGCCGGCAAAAGCGCCTGGTAACTTATTGTCCCTGCTACAAGTACTTCTATTGCAAATATAATAGCTGCTATTGGCGTTTGAAAAAGCCCTGCAAATCCTGCTGCCATACCAGTAATTAAAAAAATTGATGGTGAATACTCAATTGATAGTTTCCTTCCTACCCAATAAGATAAGGTAGCTCCTGTCTGTACAGCAACCCCTTCTCTTCCTGCACTTCCACCAAATAAGTGAGTCATCCATGTTCCTATCATAGAAAAAGGTATAAGACGAAGTGGTATGTTATCTTCTTCTTTATGTCCTACCTGAAAAATAAGAGACATTCCTTTTCCTGTATTTTTACCAAACGTTGTATATACATATACTATAAAAGCTCCAGCTATAGGTAATAAAGGTATAAGATACATCTTATATTCATTTCTAACATCAGTAATTTGCAATAGTACTTTCCCAAAAAGCGTTTCCATTGCTCCTATTACAATACCTATTGGTATACCTATCATAGCTAAAAGAAATAACCGACTATAACTTTTACAAATATTTTTTCCTTTTAATAGCATATTTGCTCCTTTCTAATATCTGCCTAATTTTCTTCTGTATTATATATGCCATTAAAAGAGCTGTCAATTTTGTTTAAAAATTATCCTCTGTTATTCCTTTTTAAATGACAATGATACTTTATCATTAATATAGATGAAACTACTATCCCACCAAAACCTATACTAATTTGGCATAAACTTACTAACTGCTTTATCCCCTCATAACCTCTTGCCATATTTTCCCAATATGGCACTGTATGCTTATTTTTATCCATATATTGCTCTGGAAACTTTAACATTTTCTTATATGTATTTACCATAGAAAAGCGATTGGAATTTTCAACAATCTCTTTTTCTTCATAATAAGTCATTACTTTCTCCACACAGCTTTTTGCAAACTGATTGATTGGATTAGGAAATAATAGTTGATAACAATTAATCGCTGGATACTCTACTAAATCATCCCACTTACTATATGGTATATATACTATGTACTCCTCAGCTCCTGCCTCACTAGATAAATATCGATTATCATTAGAAACTACTCCTACT
Organism: uncultured Lachnospiraceae bacterium; assembly: GCA_944380055.1. GTDB lineage: Bacteria > Bacillota > Clostridia > Lachnospirales > Lachnospiraceae > Fimimorpha. Next base: position 9,231 of record CALWGN010000266.1, on the reverse strand, counting down.
ACTTTATATGTTTCATACTGTATTGTTACATCTAACCCTACTACATTTACAGAACCAAACAATGCCCACGCACTATTTTCATGTAATAAAATGACATTTTCTTCTGACATTTCCTGTGTAAAATATTCCCCATCTTTTAGTGGCAAGGAATGAAATAGAAAGAAATCTCCCCCTGCCCCTATAGACATAGCTGTAATACAAGCATAACTACCTTCAATAAACAAATTATCTTGCCCACTATATGCATCTATCCACATATTCGTTTCGCTTTCCCTAATAATTCCATTTTCTACTAGCATATTTTCCAGTTCTATATGAATTCCTTTTATCCTATTTTCCTCTGGCATATTTCCCTCTGAAAAAAAGCAACTAATTTGCTCATATCTCATATCTTTTTTCCATCTTAAAGCTGCTGTTTGTTCATATAGATTGCTTGTTAAATGATTGATAACTATCTGCAATAAAAAAACTGCTATAATACAACTACAAATAATACTCCCTATGGAAATGACTAATTTATTTAAATTAGCCCATATAATTTTTTTCCTACTATCAATTTCTTTCACCTTTTCCTCCCATGAACCATAGCTACTCTTTCCTTAGGCGAACTTGTTCTCCTGCCTCTAATATATCTTCTGATATTGTTATTACGTAATCACTCTGCTCTAATATACCTGATATTGCTACCTGTACACTATCCTGTGCTTCTATTTTTACAGGGACTCTTTTTGCAAAGTAACGATTTCCCAAAGGACTGTTTTTCGTTTCTAAAACAAATACAAAAGTACCTTCTTTATCATTCCTAACAGCGCTATTTGGAACTACGAGAGGATAGGATAACTCTTGTCTGTTTAAAGATATAGTAATACTTTGTCCAATAGGTATAGTATCTCCCTCTATATGGAAAATCAGACTTGCTCCCGTTCCATCTGCATTGTTCACAATCTCTTCCAATATAGCCTTTCCACTTTTGGCTGATGACGGAGCTTCTATATCTCCCTCCATTCCAACCTTTATTGTATCATCAAGAGTTTGGTTTACAAAAATAGTCATCTGCTTTTTTTCATTTTTCTCCTGTTCTTCTTCCTTTGTATCACTATCATCTCCCACTACCTCTACAATTCCTGTTCCTTTAATTCCCTTTTCAATTATTCCTGATTCTACTTTCTTTGTAGCAACCTGTGGTAGAGAATAATTCATAATTGTATTGGAGAAAAAGGTAAGTAATAGCATAATAGTAAAAAAGGAAACTGTCACCTTTTTTACTCTCTTTTTTCTCTTTTCTTTTTCTTCTATTAACAGATTATCCTTTAATTCCACCCTGTATTACAACTCCTTCCACTAACTCATCTTCTCCATACAAAAACAAAAGTATCATTGGAATCATATAAATAACTGCTGCTGCAAAAGCAATGCCAACATCTTCTGTCTGAAGCCTTGATAAAAATACAGATAGTGGATATTTATCCTCATCAGAAAACATAATTACTGGCTGCTCTACCATATTCCAATAATCAAAAAATACTAACATTCCACATGAAAAAATTTGCCCTTTACACATAGGAATCACTACATGAGAAAATATATTCCACGAGGAAGCTCCATCGATTTTTGCCGCTTCTATAATTGTACTTGGAATTCTTTTCATATATCTAGTAATTAAATATACACTAAATGGTGCAAAGATACTAGGCAACCAAATTGCCCAATTGGTATCCAATAATTTTAGCCAGCTATTTACAAGATAATTAGGTACTAAAGTTACCTGATATGGCATAAGCATTAGTATAATATATCCAAAAAATATAATCATTGCCAACTTTCCTTTTACCTGCGAAAACCCGTAAGAAGCTAGACAGGCAATAACTATTTGAAATACTACAATGGGAGTTACTAAAATAACAGAATTCCAAAATTTTAATAAATATTCCGGTGTCTTTAACAATATAGTTTTATACTGTTCAAAAGAAACCATATCTGGAATAAACTTTAAATTAACCGCCTCTCCAACAAATCCTCTTCCTGCATCTGAAAAAATCATTCCATAATTAGCAGATAGCTCGGATTCTGATAAAAAGGAATTAGTAATAGTTACTATCATAGGCATTAGAATAATAAAAGAAACTATTGCCATAATTATAGTTGCTATTACTTGATTCATTTGTTTTCGTTTTCTTTTTTTCATACCTTTATTATTCCTCCATATGCCTTCCTAACATGTGCTCTATGATAAACAATAATCCAATGACAACAATCATAAGAAAAGAAATAATAATGGCAGCTGTAGACATTTTCTGGTAGTCTAGACTACGAAACGTATTATTCATAAAATGCTGTAATAAATATAATGCTTCATATGGATAATCTCCTGTTAAAATATATACCTCTCTAAAAATTTTAAAGGAGTTTATTAACGAAATAAGTGTTGCAAAAAAGAGAGAAGGAGATAAATATCGCATGGTTATTTTAAAAAAAAGTGTTTTTTTTGATGCTCCCTCTATCTTTGCAACCTCAATACATTCTTTTGGTACACTTCCCAAACCTGCAAAAAATATAATCATATTGTACCCAACATTTTTCCATAGAAATAATACTACCATAATCCACAATCCACTGTCTGATTTTAGCCAATCCACAGATGTAAATCCAAATATATTTATTACTTGATTTAGTACTCCATGAGAATCAAACAAAACTCTCCATACAAGAACAACCGATGCCACAGGAACCATCATTGGTGATAATAATGCTGAACGTAACTGACTTTTAAAAAAAACACCTTGTTCAAATAGCAACGCTAAAATTAATGGAATAATAACTGCTAAAGGAACAGCAATGAAAACAAATGTTACTGTATTTTTTAATGCTAGTAAAAATGCCTCATTTTTTAAAACTAATACAAAATTATCCAAGCCTACAAACTGCTTTTGTACTGGATTATTAATAAAGGAATAGTAAATAACAACGCAAAATGGTAATAGGAAAAATACTATAATTCCTAAAAAACTTGGCAGTATGTATGCATAATGCCAAAACCTCTTCTTTTTTTTCCTTGCCATACCTTTTTCTTTATTTTCTTTTATCCCCACCGTTCACGCCCTCTTTATTTTTGTTCTTTTAAATATATAGATACACGATTTTGAATTAAATTACATACTTCATCTAAAGATTTTTCTCCTTTAAAGTAGTATTCTGCCTCTTCCAATATAATTCCATAAATATTTTCATCTACCTCTTCCATTACTGTTGTTTTAGAAATCAAATCCTTTGCCTGTTCAATATGTCTCTCTTTTACATCTCCATATATAACCTCAAAAGTGTAAGATCCAAATCCGTCCATAGAAGATGGATTTTCTTCTAATATTCTTTTAAAATGCTGTTCCATTGCTGACTGTATGGCTGGAATATCCCGCTTTCTACTATTTTGATACTCGCTTTCTAGTAATGTTTTTAACACTTGCCATGATGCTTCTTTTTGCTCAGAATCTGAAAAAACTCCAAGAGAAAGAACAGGTACAAAAGCAGATCCTATGCCTTCTTCTGAAGGAAATCCTATAAATGTTACTTCTTCTCCAAAAATAGCCCATGCTTGTCGAATTCCCTCAACGATTCCATCAACTATACTATTATATAATACAACTTCTCCTGCATAGGTTTTATCTAAATTATTCCAACCTGATACTGATTCATCGTATTCCTCTTCATATGGAAATGTATTGGCATATTCTACATATTTTTTAAATAATTCACTATCAAACTGGCAAGTCCCCTGCTTATCATCTATGAAAGACCCTTGATTGTATAATAATGTCAGTCGTAAAAATTCACTTTTGGATCCATATCCAAAAAGCTGTAAATTTTCCTCTTTCGTAACAGAATCCTTTGCCTCTTCTAATGTCCATGAATCTCCATTACCTACAATTGATGTTTTCCCTGCCATTGTTGTAATATTAAACGATGGAACTAAATCATATAACCCACCATTTATTTCATTGGCAGCTAATAAATTTGGTATAAAATCTTCCTTATTTATATCTGAATCTTTTTCCATCCAATCATATAAATTTTCTAATACCCCTTTATCTACATAATATTTTCTTGATGTAAATTCTCTTAAACTGCCTACATCTAAAATATCCCCTGCCTTCTTCTCCACAATATCTGTATTTAGCCTATTTACGGCATCTTGCATTTTTACTTCATCATAGCCATTATGCTTATCATAATATTCTTTGATTTCTAGCTTAATATCTGTATGCTCTTTATTATAGGCTACTACAAAATCTGTCAGATTATAGTCTGCCATAAATGTAGCAATGGTGATAACTGTCTTTTCTTTTACTCCTTCCATACCTACGATAAACATTAAATCCATCGTTTCCTTACCTTCCTCATAGGACACCATCGCTACTGTATTATCTCCATATACTCTCATAGACAGTAAACTTGCTCTAGTAATACCATTTTCCGTCCAATTCATTAACTCCTCTGCCTGTGTATCTCCAACAGAACACTCAATTAATCCAGTAGATGTTACTCCTATAAAATCCTTTTCTAAACCACCTTGTAGCATCCTTAAATTTCCTACTGGTAGAATTTCTTCTTGATTTGATACTACTAAATTTTCTTCACTTATGCCCCATAAACTTGTTTTCGTTCCATTATCTAACCCAATGTATATAGTTCCATCTTTTGAAGTGAGTAATAGATTCGGTACAATATCCCCTAATTCAATAATTCCTTTTAATGTTCCATCATCCTCCATTACTACTACTATATTTTTTGTAGTTTCTAAAAAATATAGTACTCCATTACTATCTTGTACCATTTGTACATAATTTCCATCTGTAATTCCTGTTAATTCATCTACAACAGTGTCTGTTTGGATTGTTCCATCTACTGCAACTTTCATCAAATGATATGGAACTTCCTCTGTTTCATTTTCTGAAAAATTAGAAGCTAATATCCAGAAATCTGCACTTTTGCTTTTTTGGAAGCCTGTACAATTCATAAGCGCTCCACTATGTAAAGGAATATCTATTCGTTCTTTTTCCTGCCCTCTAGAATCTCTAACATTTATGTAATAATAGACCTGTCGTTCCTCATTATTTGTTTCATAATTTAAGTCATATATGGTATCGCCATCTATAATCCACTGATTTAACATATATGCCCAATTTTCTATGGCAACTGAAGTTGGAATATAGGTAACTCCTTCTTTTTTCACTACTGCTACTGTTTCCTCTGCTTGATTGTTTGTTTCATTTCTACTATCATTTTTACTACACCCTACTCCAAATATTACTAATAGTATACAACCGATGAAAGTTATTATTTTTATTAGTTTTTTCATACACTCCTCCTTTTTATTAAAATACCCACTTTTTTCTTCAAAACTTTTGTTCTATCGTATAAACTATCCCTATGATTTATTAATTACTTTTCTTATAATACCATATTATTTCTATATTAAAAATGACGTAGACGTTCCATTTTTTTAATATTTTGGAATATCTACGTCATATATTTTATTTTAAAGATGAATATGCTACTCCTCACGCTTCTAACAAATATACTATTCTTTAATAATATGTGTATATTTTTCTTTTACTAATTAACCATCTTTCATAGCTATTCATTCCATTTTCTAATAACTTTATTCCTCTTTATATTTCTTCCTTATTTTTATAAAATACGCCTAAATTATTGATAATATCACCTTCACATCTAGATAGTACAGAAGTTTCTATTATCTTAATAATATCTATTTATTTTTTGATTAACATAATTATACTCCTAATATACTAATACTATCAAAAACATATTTAAAATATACTCAGAGTTAGAGATGATTTAATATGTTTTTTTAGTCATAAAACTCCTCACATTTTTATGGTTTATCATTTAAAATGTTATGAAATAACATAAACTAAGTAGCCTTTATGTTAGTATATGACTTTTTATTGATTTCTTAATTTAATATATATTTTTTTCTATATGAATATATGGTTGAGATTGAAAGACCTCATAGACAATATTACCATCAAAATTAAGCATATTTTTAAGCCTTAGGGCAAAAATAGGATAGTCTATTAGTTTTTGCGCCTCATCTATCGTTACCCACCTAACGTCTGATGTTTCATCCGATGTCCGAACGGTTCCTCCAGTATAATCACATATGTAATCAATAGTCAATTTTGTGGGAACTATAGTTTTTCCATCATGCCACGTTGTTTTTTGGATATTGGAATACATTCCCACCATTTTTCTTATTGTCACATATATTCCACTTTCTTCAAGAATTTCTCTTTTTAGTGCTTTGTCTAAAGACTCTCCTACTCTACTTGCCCTCCTAGGAACCCCCATGTATTTTTTCTTATGGATTTTGCAATTAATACCTTTCCATCCTTATTAAAAACTAAAGCTCCTACAGAGATAATATGTACAGGCCAACTCATGTTTTATTCCTCTTATAAATTAATATATTGAATTACAAAAATACCTGCCACAGCGCTCTAATTCACCATAAATTCTCTGACTTATACCAATTCTCTTTAGTAATATTTTATGCCATACAGTCGTTCTTTTGGGAAACTATTAATTGTGAGTCATATTCTGGTATTTGTGGTCTTGATGCACTCAGAATCAGTATTATATCAGCCTTTGTCAATTCATCACTAATAAAAATAAAATCTGTTATGGCTTTAATATTTCGATTCATTTTATCATATCCTTTTCTTGACTTTTCTATACTGTTTTTAAAATTTATTTACACTTAACAAGGGGATATGACCCAACCTCTATTTTAATAATTTTCCATATCCCCTTGCTTTCTTAAATATATGGTTTGTACAATAAAATATTAGCACCTCTAAAATAACGAAACTAATTAGTACTACTTTCTACCTCTACATAATATGGCATGTATATTACATCAGAAACAAAAAAGCTTTCACTATCTTTATCATAAAAAAACATAACTCCTAATTCTCCAATACTTATCAACCAGTTTTCTCCTGCAATCGCTGACCAATAATATAAGTTTCCATCTCCATCTACACATGGATCTCCCCATAGCTTACTATACTTAATATCTACAAATTGTGGAAATGTTTCGTAAAATTCATCATCTAAATATGTTTCGATAGCTTTTAACTGTTCATCGGTAAGTGATCCTGATTCATCAAAAATATCAATGGTTCTATCATTTTGAACATCATATACATATATCCAATCTGGCCCCATAAGTCTCCCTTTATCAGGACCTCCAACAAGAATAACATCCTTGTTTCCATCTCTAGTAACATCAACATATTGTATTGATAAATATGTAAACTCATCTTTTTTTGTGAATTGGTGTATCTTTGCACCATCTAGATAAATCTGATATGTGGTTATTCCAGTATGTTGAAAATCGTCTTTGGCAATAACATTTATGAATTCAGATTCACAAAGATATTCATTTTCATTTTCTGTTTCAACAATATGAGCATGTTCCATAGAATTCATACTGAAACTCTCTAAACGGCGAAAGATTTGATACTGATTCGTATCATATACCATCGCTGTCTCTTTTTCTTTTTCTGTTTCTACTTCTGTTTCTCGTACTTCTTCATCATTCTCTGATTGTGTGTTACACCCTATACATCCAAGTGTTAAAATAAAGAACAGTATTATTAATTTCTTTTTCATATTTACTTTCCTTTTTTTAGTTATGATAGAAAAACACATTATAATGGGTAAGAGAACTGGTGCATAAAGCCTTCAAACCACTGACAGTAGTTGCTGTACCTGCACCTGCAATACAAGCATTTGATATTTCTACGTTTTTTCCATTTCCATAACTTACATACAATTTTCCCCCACTTTCAAATACATGGGAGGCCTGGCCAAGTTTACTAGCACTTCTAAAATATATTTGATTTGTAATTCCCTTAGGTTTTGGAGAAATAACATTCCAACAGCCTTCTGAAGAGTCCGTAAGCATTAAACATGCAAAATATACTGCATCACGCCAACGTGCATCTGACAAACTTTGGGTTTTTATAGCCACATCATTATTTACTCCATCAAATTCATCTTTCTGTACTGCAATCCCTCTTAACGTACCACCAAATTGTGAAGCATGATGATTATATCTATTCAACAAGACCCAAGCTATCGCACGTTGATCAAGCTCACGAACATTATTTTCTCCATATATAAGTCTTGCTATAATTTCAACAGTTGCTGTATTACTACTTTTATAATAATCGGATGGTTTTGCTGCATTAAAACTACTATTCTTTAAAAGCGCTTCTGCCCATATAGTTGCTTCTAAATCCTGCTCTTCATACCCAAATGGCATTACTTCACTATCTATTTGTAAGGCAAATGGATTTGCTTCTGTTAAATAGCTATTATTTTCCCTCAATCCAACGATTTTACCATGAATTACATCATCATAACTACCATTTGAATAATATAGCCCCGTTTCAATATCATAATATGTACCATAGCTACGAATTCTGTTATAATTTCCACAAAACTCCTCATCATTATTTGCTACCCATTCTTCTCCATTAAAACTTAGAACATCTGTAACATGTAGCCCCTCATAAATATATTTTGCTATTTCTACTCCATTCTGATCTGTAATTCCTATAATTAGATGGTTATCATCATATATATAATTAAATATTTCTCCATTTACTGTATATCCTGTGTATCTATATGAGTCAATATTTATATCGTAGGAATTATAGTATTCAATAACTTCTCCATCACGATTTTCAGTGATAAGAAAACCATCTTGATATACATAAACGCAGTTTTGTTGACCAACTTTAGAAACTCGATTTTGTCCTTCATACTCAGCTTCCATTATTACCTTATCTTCTGATTTAAACTGCACAATATTATTATCTTCCATTACTATTTCATACCCAGCATCATACATATCTTCTACACTATTTGTATCATTTTGTATGGTTTCTTGTGCTGATATAGGCTGAGATATTGTACAAAAGAATACCAATCCACTAATTAATAAACTACTTACTTTACCCAATAATTTCATTTTTACCTCCTTATATTAAGACATCATGTTTTAAAATCTCTAACCTTTGTTTCCTAGTTACTTCTTTTTTTTACTCTCCTATCACCCTCCCTTTAACATTTAAACTATCTTTTAAGTTCTGTCTTATGTAATTATGCATATAAAAGATATTAAAATTTGTAAATAACAACTTC
>CALWGN010000265.1 GCA_944380055.1 uncultured Lachnospiraceae bacterium | reverse complement strand
CAAATAGCGTTGATGAGTATTTAATTGAATCATTAAAGCGTCAAGGTGCAAAAATCGATTCCTATGGAGTTGGAGAGCGTATGATTACGTCAAAATCTGACCCTGTATTTGGTGGAGTTTATAAATTATCTGCTGTTCAAAATAAAAATGGAGAATTTGAACCAAAAATTAAAATTTCTGAAAACATTGAAAAAATTACAAATCCTGGTAAAAAATCTTTATGGCGTATTTTTGATAATACAACTGGTTATGGAATTGCAGATTTACTTACACTATGCGATGAGGAAATAAAGGATAATGAACCATTGCCATTTATTGATCCAGAAAAACCATGGAAAAAAATGAAATTTGAAAACTTTACTGCAAAAAAATTACAACAAGTTATTTTTAAAGATGGGGAATTAGTTTATACAATACCATCTTTAGAGGAAATTAGAAATTATGTACAAAAGCAATTGAAAGAACAAGTATGGATAGAAGAACAAAGATTTGAAAACCCACACATTCATTATGTTGATTTATCATTAAAGTTGTATGAATTAAAAGAAAAAATGCTATCCAACTATATGAAGTAAAAGAAGTATAAGGTAAAGGTGTCACTGTAATGATACTTTTACCTTATAAGAAACTATTGCATATAATGAAAAAAGGAAAAATGTTCTTTCTAGACAGGAGAAATGACTATGAGAGAATTAATTGGATTATCAAAAAAGATTATTGGAAAAAATATAAAAGCAATATTACTATTTGAACTGTTTTACCGAACAGGTACAATTTTGGCTTTAATTCCCTTATTTACTTGGATTTTTACATTAATCCAAAAAGCAATGGGATATAGTTATTTAACTACAAAAAATATTATACCTTATTTATTACACCCATTAACATTATGTTTACTTTTTTTTGCATTATGTGTCGGACTACTATTAACTTTACTTGAAATATGTTGTTTATTTGTTTGCTTCCAATACGCATCTTATGGAGTGAAAATTTCTGTTGTAGACATGTGCCTATTAGGATTTTCCAAAATGATGCGAACAATAAAAATTAATAAAGGCTGGACATTTCTTTGGATGTTTTTATTGTTTCCTATTGTAAACCTTCATTTAATCTTATGCATATATTTTAATGTGCCTATTTTCCAATTTGTTATAGAACAGATTTACTTTTCTAATTCCATTCAATTTATTGTTTTATGTGTAGTTCTTTTGCTGACTATTGGAGTATTTTGTGTGTTTGTTATTCCTACTTTTATTTTAGAAAAAAATACATTAAAACAAGGGATTAAAACTGCATTTCATCTGTCAAAAAAATATGGAATTAAAACAGCATATTATCTTATTATATGGAATATAGGTATCATACTTTTTTTAGGAATATTATATCTATTAATTATATTTGGAGAAGCATTTTATGTAAAACTATTTGTTGATAGTAATAAAGCCATTGCTCAAGTACTATTATTAAAAAATAAATCAATATATTTTTTAAGTTATGTAGCTGGAATGCTTGATATGATAGTGAATATGTCGCTTATTTTTAGTTTATATGGAGCATTACGTTTGCGACAAGAAAAAAAAGACATTCTTCGTGCTTTCTTTCAAAACAATAGAGAAATACTTCCAAAAAAAGTAAAAAGAATAGTATTTCTTTGTTTCTCTTTTATATTTATTTTAGAAGGGTGTGTGACTTTTCTTATGGTAAGAAATGGTTCTCATTTAATTACAGATGTTTTTCAACCAATTGGAGTAACTGCTCACCGAGGTGGTGCTACTTATGCTCCTGAGAATACTATTCCTGCCTTAGAAATGGCAATTGATAACTTATCTGATTATGCAGAAATTGATGTACAGGAATCTTTAGATGGAGTAGTATTGCTTCTTCATGACTTAAGTTTAAAAAGAACAACTGGTGTAAAAGAATATGCCTATAATTTATCATATGCAGAGATTCGTACACTTGATGCTGGAAGCTATTTTAGTAAGCAATTTTCAGGAACTTATATTCCAACATTGGCAGAGGTATTAGAGCTATGTAAAGGGAGATTAAAGCTAAATATTGAAATTAAAGGAAGCGATAGATTTGAAGGACTGGTAGAAAAAGTTGTAAACCTAATTGAAGAATATAGTTTTGAAGAGCAATGTGTAATTACTTCTATGAATTATGACTATTTAGTAAAAGTAAAAGAACTAAACTCCAATATTAAAACTGGCTATATTATGAAAGTAATATTAGGAGATTTTTCTCAAATGAAATATGTAGACTTCTTTAGTATGAAACACACTGCAGTAACAGAAGAACTAGTATCTAAGGTTCATGAATCTGGGAAAGAAATTCATGTTTGGACAGTAAATTCAAAAGCAGCAATTAGAAAAATGATTGCATATGGTGTTGACAATATTATTACAGATAATCCTGTACTAGTTCAACAAATGATTGCTGGAAAACAACAAAATACATTTATAGAATTATTAAAATTATTTTTTGGAATTTGATAATAGGGAACAATAAAATTGTCAAGTTATATAGAAAAGGGAGGGGGAGTTTTTTGAAGAAAGTAGAAATTTCACGAAAAGAAGTTTATCGATATTTGGGATATAAAAAAAATATTATTGATGATGCAATGAAGGACATTATTGAAAAATGCATAGAAGAAATAGAAAAAGTAGCAACGCCCAAATATACCTATCAAGTATATCCATTAAGTGTAGAAGGGGATAATATTGATTTTTCTCTATTTCAAACAAAAAGTAAAAATTTAGGTACAAACTTAAAAGATTGCTCGAAAGTTGTTTTGTTTGCAGCTACACTTGGACCTCGAGTAGATTTACTAATTGGAAAATATTCCAAGTTAGAAGTAAGTAAAGCTGTTATTTTACAAGCCATTGCAGCAGCAATGATTGAAGATTATTGTAATTATTATCAAAGTTTAATTGAAGAGGAAATGAAAAGAGAGGGATTCTATGCAAGACCTCGTTTTAGCCCAGGATATGGAGATTTTTCATTGGAGCATCAAAAAGAGATTACTTCTATTTTAAATACGCCAAAAACAATTGGATTAACTGTAACAAATACATTAATATTAGCACCATCAAAGTCAGTAACTGCTATCATTGGACTAAGTAAAAAACAGCAGTTTTGTCATAAATATGGGTGTGAAGTATGTGAAAAAAAAGATTGCGAGTTTAGACGCTAGAAAAGGTGGTATAAGTATGTTAAAGAAAAAGCTAGGAAAAGAAATATTATTTTTTGATGGTGGAACTGGAACTATTTTACAAGAAAAAGGATTAAAGGCAGGAGAACTTCCTGAAGTTTGGAATATTGAACATAGAAATATTATTGTAGATTTACATACATCTTACTTAAATGCAGGTTGCAATATTATCAAAACAAATACATTTGGCGCAAATTCTTTAAAGTTTAATAAAGACACAAAATATCAATTAGAGGATATTATACCAGCAGCTATTAAAAATGCGAGAGAATCCATAAGAAGATGTAACTGCCCAAAAGATAAATATATTGCACTTGATATAGGACCATCTGGAAAATTGTTACAGCCAATGGGAGATTTATCGTTTGAAGATGCCTATGAATTATTTTCAGAGGTTGTAAAGTTAGGGGTAAAAGAGGGTATTGACTTAATTTTAATTGAAACTATGAGTGATACCTATGAAGCAAAAGCAGCAATTCTTGCAGCTAAAGAACATTCTAATGTTCCAGTTATTGCAACTATGATATTTGGAGAAAATAAGCAGTTATTAACTGGCGGAAATATTATTTCTACTGTTGCTTTATTAGAAGGCTTAGGAGTAGATGCATTAGGTCTAAACTGTGGACTTGGCCCGGTGCAAATGAAAGATATATTAGAGGAATTACTTTCTTATGCTTCTATCCCTGTTGTTATAAATCCAAATGCAGGACTTCCAAGAAATGAAAATGGAAAAACAGTTTTTGATGTTGGTCCAAAAGAGTTTGCCACAGCAATGAAAGAATTTGTCTCTATGGGAGCCTGTGTATTAGGAGGTTGTTGTGGTACAACACCTAATCACATAAAACTGCTTGTAGATACTTGTAAGGAT
>CALWGN010000264.1 GCA_944380055.1 uncultured Lachnospiraceae bacterium | reverse complement strand
ATTGCAGGTGTAACAAAAATATATAAAGTAGGTGGAGCACAAGCGATAGGAGCGCTTGCTTATGGAACAGAAACAATTCCAAAAGTAGATAAAATTGTTGGTCCAGGAAATGTATTTGTGGCAACTGCAAAAAGATTGGTGTATGGAAAAGTAGATATTGATATGATAGCAGGACCTAGTGAAATTTTAGTAGTAGCTGATAATAATGCAAATCCAGTTTATGTAGCTGCTGATTTGATTTCCCAAGCAGAGCATGATCCAATGGCAAGTAGTATTTTATTAACTACTTCTAAAGAGTTGATAGATGCTGTCAATGAGGAAATAGAAAGACAGACAAATCAATTACAAAAAAAGCATATTATTAAAGAAAGCCTTTTAAATTACGGAACAGCAATGGTTTGTGAAACATTAGAACAGTGTATTGAAATATCTAATAAAATAGCACCAGAGCATTTAGAGCTTATGATAGAAAATGGAAAAGATTATTTAGACTTAGTAAAAAATGCAGGAAGTGTATTTTTAGGATATTATACTTGTGAAAGTATTGGAGATTATTTTGGAGGAACAAATCATGTATTGCCAACCAATGGAACTGCTAGATTTTACAGCCCATTATCTTGTGATAGCTTTGTAAAAAAATCTTCCTATTTATACTATAGCAAAGAAGCAATACAAAAGGATGGGAAAAAAATAATTAATATAGCAGAAAAAGAAAACTTAGACGGTCATGCCAATGCAGTAAAGGTGCGTTTAGAAGGAGAATAATGTAAGATATAAATGTTTTATAGAAAAAATTATGCTTATAGGTTATTTAATATAAATTTGCTGTGAGTATAAAACGGCGTAGAAAAGAGGATTAGTATGAAGCAAATTGAAGAATATAAGCCAATGGAAACTGGTGGGATTCTATTAAATGCTAACGAAAGCTATAAAAATATAGAAGCATTTATGATAGAAGAAATCCAACAAAAAATTGCTAACGTATTGTTCCATAGATATCCAGAGGATAGAAGTGAACAATTAATAGAAGCCTATTCTATTTATATAGGAGTGGAAAAAGAACAAATAGTAGCTGGAAATGGGTCGGATGAAATGCTAGGTCTTATTATAGGTCTTAATATAAAAGAAGGAAAGAAATTATATACTTATGAATTGGATTTTTCTATGTATGATTACTATACATCAATGCATAATGGAGAAGTAATAAAATATCCATGGAAATTAGATGAACCATTTGATGTAGATAAATTTATTGAAATAGGAAAGAAAAATAATGTAGATATTATTATTATTTCAAATCCAAATAATCCAACTGGTAGAGTAGTTTCTCAAAAGGATTTATGTAAAATTGTAGAGGCTTTTTCTCATATTTTAGTCGTTATTGATGAGGCATATGCAGAATTTGACGATACAACAATGATAAAATATATAGATAAATATAAAAATTTATTAGTTACAAGAACTCTTTCAAAGGCTTTTGCTCTAGCTTCCATTCGATGTGGTTTTTTAATGGGAAATAAAGAAACAATAGAAAAGATACGTCCATACAAAGTTCCTTATAATGTAAATAGACTAACTCAAGAATCGGCTATTGTTGTACTTAATTATTGGAGAGAAATAATGAAGAATGTTGAAGAGATAAAAAAAGAGCGACAATATATGTATGAGCAATATGAAAAAATGAAGAAAACAAATATTACTTTGTATCCATCAAAAGCAAATTATTTTTATGGAGTATCAAAGGAAAAAAATAAATTATTAGAAATGCTTGGGGAAAAGAATATTGTAATTCGAACTTATGATGATGATAGTTTTCGTATAACTATTGGCTCAAGGAGGCAAAATGAAATGGTATTAGAGGTTATAAAGAAATTATAGTAAATATAATAGGTATTATTTTATATAACGATTATGTTATCAAAAAGAAAATAAAAAATTTAAGTAGTCAATGATTGTGTTATTTACAATACAAAATGGAAAGGACTTTATAAATGATAAGAGAGGCAAAGAGAAAAAGAGATACAAAGGAAACTCAAATTGAAATTGCGTTGTGTCTGGATGGAACAGGAAAGGCGAGTATTAATACAGGAGTAGGATTTTTTGACCATATGCTTACATTATTTGCTTTTCATTCAAATATAGATTTGACAGTTAAGGCAATTGGTGACTTATATGTTTGTGACCACCATTTAGTAGAAGATACAGGAATTTTACTAGGAGAAGTATTGTTAGAGGCATTAGGAGATAAAAGGGGGATTGAACGATATGGCAGTGCAAGAGTGCCAATGGATGAAGTATTAACAACTGTTGATATTGATTTTAGTGGTAGAAGTTACTTAGTTTATAATTGTGCATTAAAAAGAGATATGATAGGAACATATTCTTGTGAAATGACAAGTGAATTTTTACGAGCATTTGCAAATAATGCAAAAGCAACCTTGCATGTAAATTGTTTATATGGGGAAAATGACGGACATGAAGTAGAATAGATTTTGAAAGGGCTAGGAAGAGCAATAAAAGTAGAAAAAAAGAAAATAGGAATATAAATACAATATAAAAGAGAGAATATATAAATAGAA
>CALWGN010000263.1 GCA_944380055.1 uncultured Lachnospiraceae bacterium | reverse complement strand
AAGATTTTATTTATTTTCAAGCTTTTATTTGTATTTTTTTCCTAATCAATAAGATATTCCCAATTGGCTTACTATAATCAATATTCTAATCCATAATTTCCTATGAAAAAAATAGCAGATGCTATCTGATTACATTTCTGTATTCAGATAACACCTGCTATATCTTAATAATAATTAAAAATTAAGTCCGAAATTTAATTCATAGTAATCTCCTTCGCTATCTCTATATGCATATGCTTTTCCATTTTCATCCTTCATAGACTCTGGCATATACTTATCCTTATCATATCCTGGAACATCGTTTGGTGAAATACATACACCATCTTTATTTACTGCAAGAACGTCATCACTCTTTGGAAGTGTAATAGGCATTTTACCTGTTGGAGCAAATTTACCTACAATCACATCTAATACAGCTCTTTGATATGTATCAAATCCAGCTAATAATGCATCTGCATATGGTTCTACATTTCCTAATTCCCATGCTAATGTAAAGTTTACATTGGAAATTACAACACCATTGTTCTTACGAACTGCTTCTGAAATTGTCTTAATTTTAGAAGCATTAGTAAGTGTTGTTTCTGTATGAGTTGTATCTGCAGGACGTCCAAGATCATCTACATCTACTACTTCCTTGTTTTCACAAATATCTAACTCTAAGTATCCCTTTGTTGCATGGAAGTAATCTCCAGAACTTGGATTTACAAATAATAACGCTACATCTGCTTCTTCATAATTTTCAGTCATAGTAAATCCATATTCTTTTTCTGCTACTTCTCTTAATGCAGTTGTTTCTTTTTCTGCATCTTCACCCTTTTTACGGAAACATTCTAAGTAAACTTTCTTTCCTTCTACTTTTTCTTTTGTAAGTGGAAGTACATTATCTTTGTTCTTTAAAAGTACAACAGATTTTACATGAGCATCATAAGCATCTTTCCAGTGCTTTTCATCTGCAACTACTTTTACTGCATGTTCTGGATCTCTGTATGGATTTTCAAATAAACCTAACTCAAACTTTTCCTTTAATGTATGAATTACTGCACGATTTAATGTTTCTTCTGTTAATACTAAATCTTCTTCTTTGTATCCTTCTGGAAGCGGATTTCCTTGCGTTGTATAATAACCGTTTTGTCCTCTTTCATATGCTTCCTTAGCAGCATCTACATCTAGAGAACCACTAATAATATCAACACCATTATTAATTGCAAGAGCAACTCTTGAAGGAACATCTAAATGTTCAACTCCCCATGCCATTTTGTGTGTAATACCTGAGTCACTATTAATATATCCTTTAAAGCCCATTTGCTTATAAAGAAGGTCTTGAATAAAGAACTTGTTAAACGCAAATCCAACTGGTTGCATTGGAATTTCTTTTCCTTCCATATCATGCTGTGGAATACTCTTTTCTGCTGCTGGCTTTGAGTAATAAGGCATAATAGAAGATGCATTCTTTTCAATAGCTACCTTAAATCCTGGTAAGTGATACTTTTGTAAGCTACCTTCTGTTTGATATACATTCCATTGTCCTTGTACATAGTGAGGGTCAAATCCATTTTCACGAGCACCACCACCTGGGAAATGCTTAATTGTTACAGCTACACCATCTGTTGTCAGACCTTCTTCACTACCTTGAATACCTGGAATTAGACGTTCCATAATATCACAAATTAATTCTGGATCTTCACCAAATGTTCCATATGTTCTTTGCCATCTAGGGTCTGTCATAGTATCTGCCATATACATATAGCCTTTCTTCATACCTACAGCATCCCATTCTTTCTTGATACAATCAGCAAAATCATCAATCATATCAATACTACTTCCTTTAATAGCTGCTGCGATACCCATAGTACCTGGCCATGCTGCAAATACACCTGCTGCATCGTTCATACCAAATACAATTTCACCATGTTCGTTTCTTGAGTTAGAAACTACTACTACTGGAAGTGTATTTTTTTGTTCTTCTGCTAATCGATTTAACTCATTAATCCAATCTACTAATTCATCTGGCTTTGGATTTTGACGAAGAATTAAATGACGAATACCCATATCCTTTACTGTATATGTAGTACCATATGTTTTTTCTATATTAAAAATAGATTCATCTTTTTCTACAATTTCTTCATTTAAAAGACCAGTTTCATCTACTTTTGTCTTATCTTCTTGATAAATACCCATCTTCCATGAATTGATAAATAATAAACCAATCTTTTCATCTACTGATAATGTTTTAGCTAATGCTTCTGCACGCTCTTGTGGTGACTTACGCCAATCCTTAAATGTAGATAATACACCATCTCCATTTAAATCTTTAAAATATAATCCATCTTGTTCAATTACCGGCTTTACTGTTACACCAATCACTGGACCATTTGGATTTTTATAATACTTCACATTTGAAGTTGTTTTTTTTGACATAAATATCCTCCTAGCTAATTTAATAGTACTATGTAACTAAGTTGTACATGTTATTATTTTAACATAATTGCTTTTTTTATGTTAGTAATATATAATTTAAATTAGTAAAATTTTATTATTATATTACTAAAATCTGCTATAAAAAAATTTTTTTAATCAGAATTATATATAGAAAGGCTATTTATGAAGGATATAAAATTATTAAATCAACCATTAGAAGAGCAAGAAAAAATTTTAATTTCTAAAAAATTTATTGAAAATCTTTTACACGTTTCTGTCACAACGTGCAAATTTGAAATGGAAGATATTACTTCCCATATAAAATCTCTTTTACCAGATTTTTTTAAAATTAATTTTCCTTTTTTTATTACTGAAGCAATGAAAAATAGCTTCCAAATAGGTACTTTGTATCACATTACTGATTTTTCTCATTTAAACT
>CALWGN010000262.1 GCA_944380055.1 uncultured Lachnospiraceae bacterium | reverse complement strand
GTGGATTCTTCCTTCTTTTCCATACTTACGGATTAAAGCTGGAATATCGTTTAAGTTTGTACATCCTAAACTTCCACTACATAATGTTAATCCATGATGCTTGTCTGGATATAATGCTAAGAATCTGTCTAAGTTTGCTTCACAAGTAATGATTCTTGGAATACCAAAAATTGGCCATGGTGGATCATCCGGATGTATTCCCATGTTAACATCACATTCGATTGCAACTGGAATAATTTCCTTAATGAAGTACTCTAAGTTCTTCCATAATCCTTCTTCGCCTAATTCCTTATACGCATCAATTAATTGAGTCATTTCATCTGTAGAGTAAGAAGAGTCCCAACCTGGTAATGCTAACTTTGTTGGATCCATTTTGTCAACATCTTCTCTATAATATACAAGAGCTGTAGATCCATCTGCTAATGGTTGATCTAAACGAGAACGTGTCCAGTCAAACACTGGCATGAAATTATAACAAATACACTTAATTCCGTGCTTTGCTAAATTTCTAATAGTTGTCTTATAGTTTTCAATGTAGCGCTTATAATCGCCACGAGCTAACTTGATATCTTCGTGTACTGGTACACTTTCGATAACTTCTAGCTCTAAGCCTGCTTCTTCTACTTGTTTTTTTAATTTTACAATTTCTTCTTCTGGCCAAACTTCACCAACTGGAATACTGTAAATAGCAGATACAACACCTGTCATACCTGGAATTTGACGAATGTACTCTAATGTTACAGGATCGTCTGAACCATACCAACGAAATGTCATTTTCATAGGCTTCTTCCTCCTTTAGTATATATATTTACATTATGCAACAGTAATATTCATTTTTTTATAATTTATTTAATAAACTATCTTCTAAACATAATATCTTTTTATACGTTTGTTTCGTACTAAAAATATTACTGTTGCTTATGTCTCTAAATTAATATAATTTTAACAGCATTATTCATGAGATTTATAGTTTTCTGGTAAACTTTCCCAACGCTTCTTAAAGTAAAATGCTGCTTCTTTTGGCTGGCGTTGTCTTGTAAAGATACCTTTTTTATTTCCATTCATTCGTAAAATTCCTTCTGTTGTTTGGAAGTCTGCAAAGTTCCATACTTGCTCACCTTTTACAAATTCATAGGAATCGAATACATTATGATTCATTTCTAAGTATTCTACTTGGTATTCTTGTGACCACATAACAGATGGTAGCTTACGCTCCATTGCACTTGTATCTGCACCGTATTCAGTGAAAATAAATGGACGATTTAAATTTAATTCTTTCCATGCATCCATTTCTTTTCTAAACTTTTCTTCTCCCTCGCTAATTTCATATCCGCCATTTAAATACCAGCCATAGTAACGGTTAAGGGAAATGATATCTGAAAATTGATAACATTTACATGTATGAGGTAACGAATTCATAATTAACGCAAATGTTCTTGGGCGTTTTTGAACATCTATTTCATGTGCAAATTCAAATACCTTTTCAAAATATGGTACTGCTGATTCATCTGTTGTCTCTGGTTCATTTAATAAGCTCCAAGAAATTACACATGGATGATTTTTATCCCTTGTAATCATCTCTTCAATAGCACGTAAATGTGTTTTAAGTAATTGTGGTGTTGTTTCTCTTTTAAAGAAGGCTGTTTGCTTTCCAGAGCTTGCTTCTAAGAAGTTCATAATACTAGCAAACAATCCAACTGCTGGTACTTCATCAATAATTAAAAATCCTTCTCTATCTGCCATTTGATACATTTCTTCACTATATGGATAGTGAGAAGTTCTAAAGGAGTTAGCACCAATCCACTTCATTAATTCAAAATCTCTCTTCATAACAGGATAGCTAAATCCTCTTCCGATAATATCGCTATCTTCGTGCTTTCCAAAGCCCTTTAAATATACTGGTGAACCATTAAGTAAAATTTCTGTTCCCTTTACCTCTACCGTACGAATACCAATTTCATCATAATAACGGTCGATAATAGTATCTCCTTCAAAAATCTCAATTACAATTTTATAAAGATAAGCATCTCTTACCTTCCATAAAATTGGATTTTCTACTATTAATACACCTTCTTTTCCAATAGAAGTTGCTACTTGAGTACCATTTTCATCATAAAGGGCTACACAAATTTCTTTATTTGTGTTACTATCTACTGTATAATTTACCTTTGCTTTGTTTTCTTCTAATTCAAACCAAACAGTATAATCTTTAATATTTTCTATTGGTGTTGCAATTAAGTTTACACTTCTTTGTAACCCTGCGTAGTTAAAGAAATCAAAGTATGGTTTTGCCATCTTCTTTCCATTTGGAAGTACCTTTGTTTCTCCAACTGGAATGTTAGTAGCTGTTAGTTCGTTATTTACTAAAACAGAAATTCTATTTTTTTCATTATAGCGAACATGTTCACCCATAACTGCTACAAACGGCATAAATCCACCTTCATGGTACATTACTTGAACACCGTTAATATATACAGTAGCACGATGTGTTGCACTACCAAAACGAACAGCTATTTCTTTACCTTTCCACTCTGCTGGGACGAATACTTCTGTTTCATACCAGAAATCACCTACGTATTCCCTTGATTCCTTATCGGTAAAGAAATCATTAAAGCTTGCTGGTACTGGCATATCAATTGGGTTTGGTAAACCATTCATCCAATTATTAGCCACTCCTTGGGATGTTTCATCAAACTGAAACTTCCATAACCCATCCATGCTTACACAACGTCTAGATACTGTTTCTCTTGGATATAGCATTGAATATTCTAGCATTATTAATCCTCCTTAAAAAGTAGTGTATGTTATTTATTTATATTGCAGCAACGTATATTCATTGTACATTATCGCCATAATTAAAATATGCATTCTTTTTATTCATATTTGCATATTTTTATATTTGCATATTTGCATACTTTTTCATTGTTAATTTTTTATTTAGTTTTAAACTAACATAAAAATTAGGAAATCTGTGAGTAATATTTTTAGCTTTTATCGTAATATTGTTACCTGTCATTGAAGCAAAATAAAAATTATACGATAATAACCAAAAATAATATCATTATCTATTGCACTATTAATAGATATCCCTATTAATTTTCTATTTATACTGGAAAATTAATTTATTGAAACATACGGAGGCTTTTTATGAAACAATCTTCTAATATACAACTTTCCTTAGATTTTGTAAGTGAAATTTTTCGTGGAATTAATATTCCTTGCTTTACATTACATCCACCATATGAAGATATTTCTCATATTGATTATGGATTTCGAAATATTTTATACAAGGAATTTGATATTAAATATACATTAACTAAGCTATTAGAAAAGTGTGAAAATAATACTATTTATGATTTTCAATCAAAATTTTGTTGCCATTATATCTTCTTTCGTATTCCTAATATGGATAGCTCTTTTTTCATTATTGGTCCCTTTCTATTTGAGCCAATAAATAGCACTGAACTTATGCAATTAGTAGATAAATTAAAAATTCCTCAGGAATTAATTCCTACTTTAAAGGAATATTTTAACCGCTTAGTTATTATTAACTCTCATTCCTTTTTTTATTCTACTATACAAGCAATGGGAAAATATGTATTTGGGGCTTATGATAACTTTCAAATACAGCATATGAACTATTCTCAATTTCAATTTGAAGAAGATTTAGAATATAACTTTTCTATTTCTAATGAAATAAATTTAGAAACCATAGAAGAACGATATCAGAGTGAAAATGCGCTGTTAGACGCAGTTTCCCAAGGAAACATAACTGCTGCTGTACAAGCTTATACAAAGTTTTCTTCCAGACAAATGCCAAAACGTGTTGATGATTCTTTAAGAGACAAAAAAAATTATGCTATTATTTTAAACTCTATTTTAAGAAAAGCAGCTGAAACGGGCCTTGTTCATCCTCTACATTTAGACTCTATTTCTTCGCAATTTGCCTATAAAATTGAAAATGCATCTAACATTATCCAGCTTGATGAACTATCTCACGAAATGGTTCGCAAATACTGTATTATTGTAAAAAATCATTCTTTAAAAGGCCATAGCTTGCTTGTTCAAAAAATCCTTAATTTAATTGACTCTGACTTAAAGCAAGATTTAACTTTAAAAACAGTAGCAAGTCATTTAAATGTAAATGCCAGCTACTTGTCTACGTTATTTAAAAAAGAAACTGGAAAAACATTAACTGATTATGTAAATTCCAAAAGAATTAAACGAGCTGTATTTTTATTAAATTCAACAACAATGCAAATTCAAGCCATTGCCAGTGAAGTTGGCATTCCTGACTTAAATTACTTTACAAAAGTATTTAAAAAGGTAATGGGAAAAACACCAAGAGAATATAGAGATATGATTTCTTACTAAAAATATCCCTAATGTGAGTTATGTTCACATTAGGGATATTTTTTATATTGCGTCATTCTCTTTTAAATTTCTAGATACTGTCATTTCCTGATTATCTATATGATTTTTAACCGCTATCTTTGACTCTTCTACATTTTTATTGGATAACACATAAACAATATTTTCATGTTCTTTTACAAGCTCTTGTCTTTTGTTTATATCTTTAATATATTCTAATCGATAGCGATACATTTGCTCTCTTAAATTATTTATTAATAAAATTAGCTTACTATTATCCGTCGCTTTATAAATAACATCATGAAACTCTTCATCCTTTTGTGCAATAGCAATTAAATCGTTGCTATTAGAAACTTTTTGAAAGGCAACGCAAGCTTCTTTTAATTCTTTAATATCATCTTCAGTCATTCGTTCACAAGCCAGCTCTACTGCAAGCTCTTCTAATGCTCTTCTAACTTCCAATACTTCTCGTAAACTTTTTTCAGAAATTTTTGCAACCTCTGCCCCCTTCCTTGGAATCATTACAACTAAACCTTCCAATTCCAGTTTACGAATTGCTTCTCTAATAGGTGTACGACTTACACCTAACCTCTCTGCTAGCTGAAGCTCCATTAATCTTTCCCCAGGAGCTAATTCTCCTCTTAAAATAGCTTGCCTTAGTGTATTAAACACAACATCTCTAAGTGGTAAATATTCGCTTACTTTAATCTTCATATTTTTATTCCTTCCTTGGTACATTATAAGGTTCTGTTAAATATACTTGATTTGCTAACACTCCTGATTTTAATGTATAATAGGCATCTTGAGCACGCTCTAAATTGCTAAAAATGCCAAATACAGTAGGACCACTACCGCTCATCATTGCACCTAATGCTCCTTTTTCATTCATTACATTTTTAATTTCATCAATTACTGGATAAGCAGGAATTGTAACAGTTTCTAATACATTTCCCATTTTATCACACATTCCTTGTAAATCATTTTCTTCCATGGATTGAATTAATCCATCAATATCTGGATGATATTGTAATGTATTTGCATGAAGATTTTCATATACAAACTTTGTAGATACTCCAATTGGAGGTTTTGCAATTACAATATAGCAAGAAGGACAACCAGAAAGTCTTGTAAGCTTTTCTCCAATCCCCTCTGCAAGAGCAGTTCCTCTCATCAAACAATACGGTACATCTGCTCCGATTTTTACACCTCTTTCCATCAGTTGCTCCATAGATAATCCTAATCGAAACATACGATTCATTCCATAAAGAACTGCTGCCGCATCAGAGCTTCCACCTGCCATACCTGCCGCTACTGGAATATATTTAAAAAGATTTATATCAACACCTTGCTTTAAATCAAACTCATCCATCAACAATTTAGCTGCTTTATACACAAGATTATTTTCATTACTTGGCAAATAAGGTAAATTAGTTGATACTAAAATTTCTGTTTTTTCTTGCTTTTTAATATTAATTCGGTCATACATTTTAATTGTCTGCATTACCATCTTTACTTCGTGATAACCATCTTCTCTTCTTCTTATAACATCTAACCCTAAATTAATTTTTGCCAGTGCCTTTAAATACATATAATCCATATTCTAGTATAAACCTCCGTAATTTCCGCTGGTATATTGTATACAATATTATTATAAATTGTCACTATCAAAGTTTCAAGTACTGTTTTTACAATATAATTATTTATTTACTTATTGCTATTTTCTAATACATAAGATAAATGTAACAATGCTCCTATTTCCAAACATCTTTCATCTAAATTAAATTTATCATGATGATTTGGATAGCTACATTGTATCTTATCATTTCCTGCACCTACAAATGCAAACGCTCCTTTTACTTGTTCCATATACCAAGAAAAATCTTCTCCTAACATCATTTTAGGAATACATACAAATGTTTCTTCAGGCAATACCTTTTTTGCTCCTATTAACGCTTTTTCTACTACTTCTTTGTCATTAATCACTGCTGGATGTGCACACATTTCATATGCTACATCTACGCTAGCTCCATATGCATTTGCTATACTTGTTGCAATTTGTTCTATTTGCTTTCCTACTTCCACTGCTTTTTCTTTATTAAATGTACGAACTGTTCCTTCTAATACTGCTTTATTAGAAATAACGTTTCTTAATGTTCCTGAATGAAGCATACCAAAAGACACAGCTACGCTATCAATAGGGTCTGTAAATCTACTTACAATACTTTGTATATTAATTAATATATGAGCTGCTACTAATGTAGCATCTACACTTTGATGTGGCTTTCCTGCATGACCAGAAATACCATGAATGGTAATTGTTAC
Organism: uncultured Lachnospiraceae bacterium; assembly: GCA_944380055.1. GTDB lineage: Bacteria > Bacillota > Clostridia > Lachnospirales > Lachnospiraceae > Fimimorpha. Next base: position 10,164 of record CALWGN010000262.1, on the reverse strand, counting down.
TTGATTGGTACTGGCCATTCTAGGCCCTTCTTCTAAAGATACTTGACCACATGGAATATCTGTGAATAGATGCAACCCAAAAATTTCTTCTACACCCTCTAATCCACCTTCTCTAATGACTACTTTAGCACCAGAAACATTCTCTTCTGCTGGTTGGAATATTAACTTTACTACACAATTTAAAGTATCCTCGTATTTTTTTAGTACTTTAGCCACTCCTAATAAAATGGCCATATGCCCATCATGTCCACAGGCGTGCATAAGTCCTTCCTGTTTTGATTTATAAGGAACATCTGTTTTTTCATATATTTTTAGAGCATCCATATCAGCTCGAAGTGCAATTACTTTTTCTCCCTTTCCAATAGTAGCAATTATACCTGTATTTGCAATTATTTTCCACGGAATTTCCATATCATCCAATTCCTTTTGAATTGATTTTGCAGTTTGAAATTCTTCATTACTTGCTTCTGGATACTGATGAAAATACCTTCTCATATCAATCATATACTTTTTTATACCTTCTACTTCTTTTATACAATCCATTGCATTTACCTACTTTCTTATATTATTAAAATTTATATTGTTACATTCATAAACTCCTTTTTTGCATTATACTACAAAATATTTGGAAATAAAATGATTTGCCCATCTCTTTTTTCCTATGATATAATGAAAACAATGAGCCAAGCGCGAAGCATTTGGCGAATGTAACAAGACCATGAACGAAGTTCATGATATAATGAAAACAATGAGCCAAGTGCGAAGCATTTGGCGAATGTAATATCTCATAAGAGAATAAAAGAAAGGAGTCAACACTTTTGAAATTTAATTTAGATAAACAACTTTTAAAAATTTGCATTTATGTTGTTGTCACAGCAATTGCTATTTATTTTGGAATTCATTTATTGCAAAACTTTGGAATATTTTGGACATTTTTCCTTAATGTTCTTAATATGACAGCAACTATTCTAAAACCTCTTTTTGTTGGTTTAGCAATTGCTTATCTGTTTTGGACACCAGTTCATTGGATTGAGGAAAAATTAGAAAAAAACCCTATTACTTGTCGTATATTTAAAAAGAAAAGTAGCCGTCGTGGTATTGGTGTATTGCTTATTTATTTATTAATTGTTTGTTTTATTCTTATAATGATTATTAGTATTTACATTATGATTGGTGGAGAATTATCGAAAAATATTTCTATATCAGCGATTATTGATACTATAGGACAATACTTAACAACAGAGAAGTTTGATTTATCTACCATTGAAAATAAGCTTTCTAGTTTAAATATTCCTCTTATGGATTCTATTAAAAATAATTTATCTAATATTATGGCTGGATTGCAAACATTTTTATCCAATAGTATTACAAATATTATTTCCTCTGCTATTAATGTTGGCAGCAATATCATTAGTATATTAGCTTCTATTATTCTTAGTATCTACTTATTATTAGATAAAGAATATTTTCTTGAATTATGGAATAAGATTTTCTTCGTTGTTTTCCGTAGAAGCCGTATTGGAAAAATACTTTGTAATGCTTTTCACATATTTGATGAAACATTTAATAATTATTTGCAAGGTCAATTATTAGAAGCATTTTTTGTTGGTATTATGGCAATAATAGCTTTATTAATATTAGATGTAAAATATGCTATTATTATTGGTATGTTTGCTGGTATTACAAATATGATTCCATATGTAGGACCTTGGATTGGAACAATTTTAGCTGCATTAGTAGCATTTTTAAATGGAGATTTTTTACTTGTTCTCTGGATTGTGATTGCAATGCAAATTGTACAACAAATCGATAACAACTTACTTGCACCTAAAATTGTAGGTGATAAAGTTGGTCTTCATGCAGTATTTACTATGATGGCCATTTTAATTGGTGGAAATTTAGGCGGATTATTGGGAATGCTTATTGCTGTTCCTATTTTTGCATCTATTAAAAACTTAATTACAAACTGGTACAATAACTCTGGTCTTGAAAATGAACGCATGAAAACTAGAAAAGAAACGATTATTGCTTCTATAGATGTGGCATCAGAAAAAGAAGATACAAAGGAATTCCAAAAAAATACAAAATAGATTTAAAACTTAACTACATGATTGCTAGACAGTTGCTTTAAAATGCTATATAATATATAAGATTATGATAGATTTGTATACTTTAATGGATATATTGAAAGGAGTCACTTATGAACGCTGTTGAAGTAAAAAAAGGGGTTTACTGGGTTGGTGCTATTGATTGGGAAATTCGCAATTTCCATGGATATACAACTAATCGTGGCGCAACTTATAATGCCTTTTTAATTATTGATGAAAAAATTACATTAATTGATGCAGTAAAGAATACTTTTGCTGATGAGCTAATTGCTCGTATTTCTTCTATTATTGATCCAGCAAAAATTGACTATATTGTATCTAACCACGTAGAAATGGATCACTCTGGTGCTTTACCAGAACTTTTAAAGGTTGCACCTAACGCAACAATTGTAACAAGTTCTCCTCAAGGTATGAAGGGATTAATGGCACACTATGGAGAATTTAACTATATGCCAGTAAAAGCAAACGATACATTAAGCATTGGTTCTCGTACGCTTTGCTTCGTTCCTACACCAATGGTACATTGGCCAGACAACATGGTTACTTACTGTCCAGAGGAAAAAATCTTATTCTCTAATGACTCTTTTGGTCAACACTATGCATCTAATGGCCGTTTTGATGATGAAGAACCATTTGATATTGTCATGGAAGAAGCACAAAAATACTATGCAAATATTGTACTTCCTTATAGTAAGCAAGCATCTACTGCACTCCAAATTGTAAGAGACTTAGATGTGGAGATTATTGCTACAAGCCACGGTGTTATTTGGCGTTCTCATATTAAAGAAATTTTTGATGCTTACGAAAAGTGGACAAGCATGAAACTTGGTGAAAATGCTTTAGTTGTTTATGATAGTATGTGGCATTCTACTGAGTTAATGGCTCAAGCCATTGCTGATGGATTTAAATCAAAAGGCATTACTACAGAAGTATATGACTTAAAAGAAACTCATATTTCTGATATTATGACTCATGTGATTGATGCAAAATATATTGCTGTTGGTTCTCCAACATTAAATAATAGCTACTTACCAACAGTTGCTAGTTTCCTTTGCTACTTAAAAGGACTTTCTGCAAAGAATCATTTAAAGGCATTTGCTTTTGGTTCTTATGGTTGGGGAGGACAAAGTATTGGAATGGTTGAACAAGAATTAATTGCTTGTGGATATGATATCTGCTTAGATAAGATTCGTATTCAATATATTCCATCAAAGGAACAGTTAGATAAAATTACTGAAGATGTAGCAAATCTTGTAGATAGTGAATAAACTTTTTTGTATAATATATGAATAGAGATATTGTTCAATACCAAAGACACAGCGATTGAATAATATCTCTATTTTTTCGTTTTTTATCCAAATTTTAGTATTTTTCCTACTTTTTCTTTTATATCAAATAAATTTTATATATATCTTCTTTTTATCCACCAAAATTAACTCACTATAAATAATAATATATCATTAACAAAAATTATTTTTATTAATATCCAATATTTATTATTTATTTACTAATTATTTTTAAATAATTATTGAATTTTATTTGTTTTCAATATATAATTTTATTATATTTTTATAAATACTATTATCTTATCTTTTTAAGGAGGTTTTTCTATGAAGAAAAAATTTATCAAATCTATTTCCTTATTATCTATTTTAATAATTTCTCTCTTAATACCTAATTCAACTTCCTTTGCTTATGTATTTTGGAATGGACCTATTAGCACGCCAAAATCAATCGGTATTTATTGCCAATCTCTCGCCTATTCTTCTCAAATTAATACATATGCAAAAAAATGGAATCAATGTCCTGAAGTATATTTATACGAATCTAACTCTTCTATTGCTAAAATACATTCTCTAGTTTCTAGTACATCCTCTGGCTCATATGCAACTACCTACTATTATGGTGATGATAATAAATCAATTGTGTTTTACAAAGCATGGCAAACATCCTCTACTGCTATTCAAAATGAAACCATTGTACATGAATTTGGACATGCCCTAGGATTAGCACATACACAGAGCTATAACAACTCTATGTCAGTAATGCGAGAGTTTGGTTTTAACTATAAAGCCTATCCTCTATCAGACGATAAAGCTGGTATTTCAGCTCTTTATTAATTCCTATTCCAATACCATTTATTTCTATAATTGAAAGGAGAAGCATTATGAAAAAATATATTTTTATTTTATTCACCAGTATGTTATCTTTTATTCTTCTATCTGGATGTAACAAAAAAGAAGTACCCTCTATTAGCTCTATTCATACGTTAGCTAGTGGAAAAACGGACTTATATGAGTCTGCTAGTCAACTTGAAAATAGCGCCTCTGTTATTGTAAAAGTACAAAAAATATCAGATGAAAATGTATTACAATCTTCTAGCTCTAATCATCCTTATGGTTATACCCTATCAAATGTCACAATCACTAATATATACAAAAATACTTCACATCAAACGCTGAACATAAATGATACAATCCCTATATACGAAAACCAATTTTTTTATGAAGATGACGATGGAAATACTGTAACTTGCCATGTTAATCGCTATAATAAAATGAACAATAACAGGGAATATATTTTATATTTAAAATATTCAGAAGACGATAGCTGGTATTATATTTTAGGTGTTACTTTTGGTAAAATAAACGTAGATATGGAAGAGCCATCCCTTGTTCCTGCTGATAGTATTACTTTATATAATGGGCAATCCTATGATAATTCTAACCGCCAATTTGAAGATAATCTTATGAAACAAATACAAGAAGAAGTATTAAACCTTTATCAATAAACGAAATATTTTTTTTAAGAGGGAATGACTTCTGAAAACAATATTTCAAAAACCATTCCCTTTTTATTCGTACTAATATACTTTTTTATCCACAGAAAATCCAATGGTTTCCATCGCTACCTACTTGCTTCATCTCTAACCGTTTTGCCATTTTAATCGATGGTTCATTGCCTTTATGGATATATGCATATATCTTCTCTTCTCCTAATTCTTTCTTCCCATAGCAAAGTGCAATTTCACAAGCCCTTGTTCCAACTCCTCTGCCACCTTCTGACTGCTTTAATGCATACCCTAAAAAACATCCATAAAAATCTCCATATTCTTTATACTCCAGACCAACTCTACCAACTAACTGCTTTTTTAATCTATTCTGTTCATATTCTTCTTTTACTATAGACCAAATACCGCAACGATATATTGGATAACTGTGAGAAATATATTTCTTGATTTTTTCTAGCTCTATTTTCTTATCTTCATTAAGTGGCTCTAAAAAATGACTCCAACTATCCTCTTTATAAAGCTCATACAATTCATTCACATCTTCTTCTATCATTTCACGAATTACATATGTACTTTGTCCTACGCAAAACTGTCCAATAACTACTGGAATACCTAAAATACGATGGCACACCTCTTTACAATAAAACTCATTGTCTTCACTAATATAAGAAAAAAGGCTTATATCCTCTGATAAATAGGAAACCCCAGACCAGTCCGAGGTGACTGATTTGGGGCTTAAAATTCCAATAACAGGCTGTTTATTTGCTTCTAGCTGTTTTGCTTTTTCTGGTTCATCTGTTATTGCAATTAATATTTCCTTACTTAACCTATGATAAATTAGCATTTTTCTGGTTCTGGATATTCAACACCAAATGTTTCAACAGTGACTGTTTTCATCATTTGCTTTTCCATTGGTCTATCACTGTAATCAGTACGAACATCTGCAATTTTATTTACTACATCCATACCTTCAATTACTTTACCAAATGCTGCATATGCACCATCTAAATGTGGAGCATTTTTATGCATAATGAAAAATTGGCTTCCAGCGGAATTTGGGTTCATAGCACGTGCCATAGATAATACACCTGCTGAATGCTTTAATTGATTTGTAAAACCATTTTGATTAAATTCACCTTTAATTCCATATCCTGGGCCACCCATTCCTGTTCCCTCTGGATCTCCACCTTGAATCATAAATCCAGCAATAACACGATGGAAAATTAATCCATTATAAAATCCTTTTCCTACTAAACTAACAAAATTGTTTACTGTATTTGGTGCAACTTCTGGGTATAACTCAGCTTTAATAATATCTCCATTTTCCATTTCAAATGTTACAATTGGGTTTTTCTTTTCCATAGTAATCTCCTTTATTTCAATAACCTTTTTATTTTGTTTATTATGCCATTATTCTTGTATTACGTCAAGGTGTATCAAAATCCACCACCACTACTTCTACCACCACTAGAAGTTGAATGAGTAGAACTTCTACCACCAGAATTTGAAGTAGGTGGTTTTTCAATCTTTCTTTTTACAACTGTTGTATGAGTATAACGGTCAATTTTTCGATTTAATTTCATAGAACCTTGCTTTAAGTATGTACCACTATGTACACTCTTTTTATTATTAGAAGAGTATGCCATAATTACTACTATAACAACAGATACCCCCATAGCAATGCAAGCACTTCCAACTATCTTACTTACAATAGAAGAAGAAATAGAAATAGAATTTTCATCTAAATCATCTAATCCTAAATTTTCTAACTGTTCTTCTCTTATATGTTCCGAATCTTCCATTCCGTATATTTCAACAAATTGAAGAAAATAATTGGCAGCATTCATGTATTCTCCATTACTAAGCATAGAACGTACTCTGTCAGCTAGTTCTTCTCTCTGGCTATCGGTAAAAAAGTAATCTCTTTCATCATCATAGTCAAAAATACGGAATTGCCTATTATCCATATCAATGAAAAATAACACTCCTTGTTTACTGCTTCCATATCCAAAATCATACTCAAAAAAGAAGTTATCAATGTATTCATCGGTATCACTTCCTACATCTAAGGCAGTTACAATCCCTATATCACATTGTATTTCATCTACTAAATCAATAATTTTTTCCTCTAGCTGTTGTCTTTGGCTTTCAGTATACAAGTTTGCCTCATCATATACTTTTGTCTTAGCGCCACTAAATCCACAAACCACAACAAAAATAGCAATTAATATAGTGAAAAAAGATAGTTTTTTGTTTCTCATTACAGCATACCTCCTATTACAAGTAATATAATAAAGAGTACAATACTACTAATGCCCCATGCTACAAATGCTCTTAGCGGGCTAATTGGTAGCTTTCCTACCATCTTTCCTGTCTGACCGTTCATTGTAAGTAAGTAATTTTTTCCTTTATATGTATAATTTAACATCCATACTGGAAGCATTGCATATACCATATCAATTTCTGCTAAATTTGTATTTGCATAGGTTACATTTACACTAGAATACCCATTGATAGTACCTCTAGCCATGTCAGTAGCAAACTTGGATACTCTTTCTTCTACTTGTGGCTTTAGCTGTTCTCCTGTGTAATTATATTTTTCTGCAAAAAAACCAGATAAATATGGCATTTCAAATGGAGTAATTTCCTTATAATCAAATGGTTCTATTTGCTCCATAACGCTATCCACCATTTTTTCAGATGCATCTTGTGGAACTTTATTAAACTCTGCAGTAATATTTCTTTGTATATCATAATGTCTTGTATAAATATACTCAGTATCTCCTTTTCTTGTCACGTTAACCTTTGTTCCATGAGCTCCCATAGAAACATTAGCATCATAGTCATATAGCCAATAAGGTACATACATACCTGTTACTTTTTCTAATATTTGCGTACTAGAAAATTCTCTTGGTGTTAAAATTCCTTGCTTTGTCCAGCTACGATATTTTTCTATTGCTTGCTGTTTATTAATTTTAAATGGGATTAAAATTGCTGGCCTTTTCTCTCCTACTAAACGTTCCTCTACTAATGCAGGATTACCACAAAATCCACAGAACGTTGCCGCAGTGTGGTCATCAGTCATAATTTCTGCCCCACAGCTTTCACAATGAAATGCCTTAAAATTTTCAACTGCATCTTCTCTTACTACTTTTTCACGCTCTGCATGAAATTCTTCCTGACTATTTTGGCTTTTTTCTTCTTCTATTTCTTTAAGTGCTTTTATAGATACTTCCGTATCACAATATTCACACTTTAATACATCTGTTCCTTCTTTATAAGAAAGTGCAGCGCCGCATCCTGGACATTTATAACTAATTACCATATGATTCCCTCGATTTCCCAATAATTTCTGATAATGTATATTTATATTTTATTCTTTCTATTAATATACCAATTATTATTTTAAAATACAACTCAAATTTCTATACATTTTAGGCTCTACTGTTCATATTTTATTCATAACATATTCAAAATACTTTCACATGGAAAACATTATTTCTTCACGATTGCTGTCTATAATAAAATTATCAAATAGAACAAGGCAATTAATTGCCAGCAATATAGCAAATTGCTATTTGAAAATATTTTTTTCATAACTGAGCTAAGTTTTTAGCTCTCCTCCCTTTCTTAAATAGATTTAGAAATACTCCCCCCATTATTGTATTTCTAAAACCGAAAGAAGCAATATTTAGATCCCTTCTCAGTCTAAATATTGCTTCTTTTTTATTCCTTATTTTAGCTTATCAATTAACTCCTTTACATCAATACCATGAATGATACAAGCATCTTCTAATGTCTCTCCTTGTGATGATGGACATCCAAGGCAATGCATACCTGCTTCCATTAACACTCTTGCGTTTTCTGGATTTGCTTTTAAAATATCACCAATAATCATGTCTTTTGTAATACCATTTGTTCCTGTTTTTACTTCTTCTTTAAAGAATAATTTCATATCTTCTTCTACAGTAGTAATTCCACCTATTCCAAATGTTTCTACCAATACGTTTGCTACATTTGGTGAAAGAAATGCTGGTAGTGTTGGTCCTAAATGAATTTCTTTTACTCCTAAGTATAATAAAGATAATAGTACAATTACTGCCTTTTGTTCATACCAGGCAATATTGTAAATAATTGGTAATTCATTTACATCAGAAAGATTAAATACTTCTTTTAATTTTAATGCAATTAGCGCTAGAGAATAAGAGTCATTACATTGTCCTGCGTCAAGTACTCGTGGAATACCTCCAATATCTCCTAAATCTAATTTGTTGTATTTATATTTTGCACAACCTGCTGTAAGAATTACAGTATCTTTTGGAAGAGCCTTTGCAAAATCTGTATAATAGCTTCTCTTTGTTTGGCGTCCATCACAACCTGCCATTACAACAAACTTTTTAATTGCACCAGATTTTACTGCTTCTACTACAGTATCTGCTAATGCAAATACTTGTTCATGAGCAAATCCACCGATAATTTCTCCTGTTTCAATTTCTGTTGGTGGTTCACAAGTTTTCGCCAATGCGATAATTTCAGAGAAATCTTTCTTGTTTCCTGCTTCTCCTTCAATATGCTTACATCCTACATAACCTGCTGCCCCTGTTGTAAATAATCTATCTTTATAAGATGCTTTTGGAGGAACGATACAGTTTGTTGTCATTAAAATTGGTCCGTTAAAAGATTCAAATTCTTCTTTTTGTTTCCACCAAGCATTTCCATAATTTCCTACTAAATGACTATATTTCTTTAACTTTGGATAATAGTGAGCTGGTAACATTTCAGAGTGAGTATATACATCTACTCCTGTTCCTTCTGTTTGAATTAACAATTGCTCTAAATCAGCAAGGTCATGACCAGATACTAAAATACCAGGATTTTTTCCTACACCAATATTTACCTTTGTAATTTCTGGATTTCCGTATGTTGTAGTATTTGCTGTATCTAATAAAGCCATGCCATCAACACCAAACTTACCTGTTTCCATTGTAAGAGCAATAAGTTCATCTGCTGTTAAAGAATCATCCATTAATTTCATTAATGCTTCTTGCATAAATGCATCAATTTCTTCATTGTCATAGCCTAATGCATTGGCATGCTTAGAATAAGCAGATAATCCCTTTAATCCATAAGTAATTAATTCTCTTAAGGAACGAACGTCTTCATTTTCTGTTGCTAATACTCCTACTTCACTAGATTGTGACTTTTCTTTTAACATAGAATTTGTGTCTTCATTATTATTGGAAAGAATTACCGCTACCTCTTCTT
>CALWGN010000261.1 GCA_944380055.1 uncultured Lachnospiraceae bacterium | reverse complement strand
ATTAACATTATGTAGTGGAAGTTTAGGATGTACAAACTTAAACGATATTCCAGCTTTAATCCGTAAGTATGGAAAAGAAGGAAGAATCCACTTTGCACATATTAGAAATGTTAAGATTTTAGATGATGGTTCTTTTGAAGAATCTGCTCACCTTTCTGGATGTGGTTCTTTAGACATCGTAGAAATTTTAAAAGCATACCATGAAACTGGTTTTAAAGGTTATGTAAGACAAGACCACGGACGTATGATTTGGGGAGAAACAGGAAAGCCAGGATATGGTTTATATGATAGAGCATTAGGCGCAACTTATATGAATGGTATTTGGGAAACGCTAGAAAAGTTAAGCTAGGGGAAATAAATATCCATATAGGAGGATTATATGTCAAGCAATAATAAAAGACCATTTGGTCTTAGAGATAAAATCGGTTACATGTTTGGTAACTTTGGTAATGACTTTACTTTTGTCTTTGCCAGTAGCTTTCTAATGATTTTTTATACTAAAGTATTAGGTATCAGCGGTGGAATGGTAGGTACTTTATTCCTGGTTGCACGTATTTTTGATGCATTTTCAGATCTTACAATGGGACGTATTGTAGATACTGTAAAGCCAGCCAAAGATGGAAGATTCCGTCCTTGGATTCGTAGAGTATGTGTTCCAGTTACGGTTGCATCCTTTTTGATGTACCAATATGGTGTGGCAGCTTGGCCAATGTGGGCAAAAATTGTATACATCTATGTAACATATTTGGTATGGGGAGGCATTTTTTATACTGGAATTAATATCCCATATGGTTCTATGGCGTCTGTAATAAGTAATGATGCAGGAGATAGAGCCTCCTTATCCATTTTTAGAAATCTTGGTACTACATTAGCCAACTTAATGATCGGTGTAGGAGTACCACTAATTGTATATACCTCTGACGCACAAGGAAATCAAGTTGCTATTCCAGAACGATTTACACTTATTGCAGGAATTTTTTCTGTATTAGCTCTTATCTGTTATATTCTTTGCTACAAGCTTTGTATAGAAAGAGTACAAATCAATAAGGTAGAAAAAGAAAAAGGACAGTCTCCAAAAGAACTTATTGCTAGTCTAGGAAAAAATAGAGCATTAATAGCAATTATTGGTGCTGCAATGTCTTCTTTATTAGCAATGTTTTTAGTAACTTCCATGAACAATTATGTTTATTTGGATTATTTTAAAGATAAAAATATGTTATCAATAGTAACTATTGTTATGACAGGAGTGTCTTTAGCAGTAGCACCTTTTTCTACTGCAATAGCAAAGAAGTTTGGTAAAAAAGAATCAGGGGCAGTAGCTCTTATTCTAACAGCCGTTACTTATTTTGTTATGTATGTAATAAAAACTCAAAGTGCTACAGTATTTATCGTTCTTACAGGAGTTTCATATATTGGTGTTGCGTACTTTAATATGATTATCTGGGCCTATATTACTGACGTTATTGATTATCAGGAAGTAATGACTTACAAAAGAGAAGATGGTACTGTATATGCAGTATATTCTTTTGCAAGAAAAGTAGGTCAAGCATTAGCAGGCGGAATTGGTGGTTTTGCTCTAGAGCTTATTGCTTATGACAGTAGTGCCGTTGCACAAACAACAGATGTAAATAATAAAATTTACACTGTAAGTACAATATTCCCAGCAATATTTTATTTAATAGTGGCATTAATTTTAATTTTCTTCTATCCATTAGGTAAAAAGGCAGTGGAACAAAATATTGAAGAATTAAAGCGTCGACATGAACAACAAAGTTAATATAATGTAGTTTAAGAACACTTCATAGCATATAAAAGATAATCTTTTATAGTTATGGAGTGTTTGTCTACAAAGAGATAAAAATATATTAGAATGGAGGATTTGTATGTCTGATTTAAATAAAGAAATTGGTGTTAGAAAAGAGTTTCTAATTTGTGTGGACTCCGATGGATGTGCGATTGATACGATGGAAGTAAAGCATGTAAAATGTTTTGGACCATGTATGGTAGAAGTTTGGGGATTACAACAATGGGAAGACGAAATTTTAGATAGATGGAATGTTATTAATTTATATTCTATGACACGAGGAATCAATCGTTTCAAAGGTTTATTAATGGCATTGCAAGAAATTGATAAGAAGTATACTCCAATTGAAGGCTTAGATGATTTTTATGATTGGTGTGAAATTACATCTCAATTATCTAATAAGTCATTAGAAGAGGAAATTAACAAAGTAGACAGCGCTTGCTTAAAGAAAGCATTGGAATGGTCTAATGCAGTTAATGCAAGTATTAAGAAACTTCCTAATGAAGAGAAAAAGGCATTTGTTGGTGTAAAAGAAGCATTAGCAAAAGTAAAAGAAGAAGCTAATATTGCTGTTGTATCTTCTGCTAATAGAGAAGCTGTTCTTGAAGAATGGGAAGAACATGGTTTATTAGAATATGTAGATGTAATTTTTGCACAAGATGCTGGTACAAAGTCAAAATGTATTGCAGATTTATTAGAGCTAGGTTACAATCGCGCCAATGTAGTTATGGTTGGAGATGCACCAGGAGATTATGATGCAGCAACAAAAAATGGTGTATTTTTCTATCCTATTTTAGTTAAGAAAGAAACACAATCTTGGAAAGAGTTTGAAGAAAATGGTTGGAACCATTTAAAAGAAGGTACATATGCTGGAGCATATGCGTCAGAAAAATATAGACAATTTAAGGAAAATTTATCAGCCAAATAAATGTATGAAAAAGCATATTTATCAAATAATAAATTTGAAATGATAATATGAAGATATAAATATAGAGGTGATAATATGGCAAATTTAAAAGGAAGACCATTTTATTTAGATGATGAAGCAGTAAAGTGGGTAGAAGATACTTATGCAAGTATGACACTAGAAGAAAGAATTGGACAACTATTTGTAAATATGGGTTCTTCTAGAGAAGAAGATTATTTAAAAAGTGTATTAGACAGCTACAAAATTGGTGGAGTTCGTTACAATCCTGGAAAAGCAGAAGAAGTATACGAACAAAATAAAATTTTACAAGAAAATAGTAAGATTCCACTATTAATTGCGGCAAATACAGAGGCAGGTGGAAATGGAGCTTGTACTGATGGAACAGAAGTAGGAGCACCTGTAAAAATTGCATCTACCAATGATTCTAAGTATGCATATGAATTAGGAAGAATATCAGGAATAGAAGCAGCCGCAATTGGATGTAACTGGTCATTTGCTCCAATCGTAGACATTACAAAAAATTGGAGAAATCCAATTATTTCTACTCGTGCATTTTCTAATGAAGCAGATAAGGTATTAGAATATAGTTTACAATTTATGAAGGGAATGAAAGAAAATGGTATTGCTTGTGCAATGAAGCATTTCCCTGGTGATGGTATTGATGAAAGAGATCATCATTTAAGTAGTGCAGTAAACGATTTATCTTGTGAAGAATGGGATAATACATTTGGAAAAGTATACAAAGGTATGATTGATGCAGATATTCCTTCTGTTATGGTTGGTCATATTATGCTTCCAGAGTATCAAAAGAAATTTAATTCAAATATGACAAATGAAGATTTGCGTCCAGCTTCTTTAAGTAAAGAGCTTGTAACAGATTTATTAAGAAATCAATTAGGATTTGATGGATTAGTAGTAACTGACGCTAGCCATATGGTTGGTATGACAGGTGCTATGAAGCGTGAACAAATTTTACCAGAAGCAATTAAGGCTGGCTGTGATATGTTCTTATTCTTTAATGATCCAGATGAAGATACTGCTTATATGATGGAAGGATATAAAAACGGAACAATTACAGAAGAACGTTTAAAAGATGCCAATTATCATATTTTAGGTATGAAGGCAATGTTAGGACTTCATAAGAAGGAAAAAACAGCCATTATGCCACCAAAGGAAGGTCTTTCTGTAATTAAGTGTGAAGAACATGTAAAGATTGCAGAAGAAGTATCGGATAAAGCAATTACATTAGTAAAGAACTTAGAAAAAGACATTCTTCCTATTACACCAGAGAAGTTTAAGCGTGTACTTTTAGTACCACAAACAGGTGTACCAGTATTATTTGACTTTAGTAGAGGTAAAAAGGCTCATGAAGTATTAAAAGAGCTATTAGAAGCACAAGGATTTGAGGTTACAATTTTTGAATCATTAAGAGATAAATTAGCCACTTTACCACCAGAAGAAAAGGCAAAAGCAGTACTTAATGTATATGCTTCTAAATCAAGTATTAATAGCTTTGTAGAAAAGTACGACTTAGTGATTCATGTAGCTGATGTATCAGGAATGATGCAACCAGTACAAAGAATTATTTGGGGAACAACTAAGGGAACTCATGATATTCCTTGGTATGTTCATGAAGTGCCAACAATCTTTGTATCTGTATGTTGTCCATTCCACTTAGCAGACGTACCACAAGTAAAAACATACATTAACTGCTACGACAAGCAAGAAAGTACAATGAAAGCATTAACAGAAAAGTTACTAGGAAAGAGTCAGTTTACTGGTGTGAGTCCTGTAGATGCATTCTGTGGATACCCAGATACAAGATTATAATAAAAGTTAATTAATAATAAATAAAGCAAAAGGGTTTTTACAATATAGCCGAAAAAAGGCTATGGTAAAAATCCTTTTTTTATGAAGAAAATCTTTTATTCATGTATTTTACTAAGAAAAGAAAGTGTGTTATACTCTTATTATAAATCTATTATATATAGTAGATGGTTACTTCTCTTAATCTAAATGAAAGAAAAGAGACAGAAGGCATTTAGTTTAATAGGAAGATACGCTATCTACAGAATAGGAGGGGAAACATGGAGTTAATTTATGAATCAAACCGAATTTATTCAAAAGATAAAGATGGAAATGTAGTAGCAGAAATATTATTTCCAGCTATTGATAGTAACACAGTAAACATTACAAGAACATTTGTAGATGAATCCCTAAGAGGGCAAGGTGTGGCTGGTATTTTAATGCAGGCAGCCATATCCTTAATTCGAACACAGGAAAAGAAAGTAAAACTTACTTGTTCTTATGCAAAAAAATGGATAGATAATCATGAGCAATATATGTCTATGGTTGTAGAATAAGAAGGAGTGTTTTTGATTGATGCAACCTTTATAAAATATTGGAAGTGCTATGACAAAATAGAGATAAATTTAAAAGAATTTAATGAAAGGCTTTACTTTATGGTATGAAGAAATTATGATAATCAACTCAAAATTATACTTGTTAAATGAATGTTTGAAAATAGCAAATCTGTCTAATTATTCTTCCTATCTATTTGATATAGATTAGTTTAATTTGCTTCTATGTTTTTATTTTTTCACCTCAACTATTAATAAAAAATCATATAATAAGGTGATGTTGTAACACTGGTGAAAATAATTATGTTACAGCATCACCTCTTATAATAAAATAAAACTATACTTATAAAAATTTGTGCTTAATTATTTGATTTATTGGATAACAGTGGTTACCATCTCAACATCTTGTGTATTATTTGAATATGTAATTAAGTAATACTCTCTATATTGAAGTTCTTGGAGCTCTGTGTCAAAAAAATATTCAGATTTATATAATTCATATTCTGAGTCTTCTTTCATACAGCTTTCACTAATTCTTTTCTCTTCTATAGAATTATGATGTGATTCACTTAAATTCATTGGTAATGATTGGAGAGTATAATTTTTTGAAGTTTCTAATCCTAAATGTTGACTCCAAGAAGTTACTTTTCCATTTTCTACAAAAAACATATATGAGTCTGAAGTTTTAATATTATTAAAATATCGTTCAAATTGAATCATACCATTGTTTTCTCCATAATGATTTATAATAATTTTATATTCTT
Source organism: uncultured Lachnospiraceae bacterium (assembly GCA_944380055.1). Taxonomy (GTDB): domain Bacteria; phylum Bacillota; class Clostridia; order Lachnospirales; family Lachnospiraceae; genus Fimimorpha. The sequence continues at coordinate 2,240 of CALWGN010000261.1, read as the reverse complement.
CCAAATTGAAATTTTCATTGGTAGAAGAAATTATTTTGATAAATGGAGCAAATAATTCTTGTTGAGAGGATAAGGAATTATCATCAAGATTCATTTCTAAGAAAGACATTCCTTCAAATAATTCTTCATTACTTAAATAGTTAATATTTATATCATCAGTATTGCTTTCTATATCATAATTGACAATACGATTTGTGATTCTTAAATTTCCATTGCCCAAATAATTAACCTGTGTTGCTAAATCACAAGGGTAAGCAGTATTTGCTCTATTGATAGCTCCTACAACAGTATAACCATTCGCTAAGGAATCGTTATATACTTGTAACCATTTAGGTCCATTGCCGAATCTTGAAGTTATAGAAGACTTAAATCCCACAGCTGTTTCTGCACCTCTATTTACGGCTATTACTACAAGGTTGGGGGTACCAGTTACACATGTACTGCAGCCTACAAAAGAGACTAACTCAACATTACTCATATCATATGATGAGAGTCCGACAGAATTACTTGATGGCGAATTGACTCCAGTTATTAAGTTTACAGATGGGGATAGTTCCATAATATTATAATTTGCATGAGAATTAAAAAACAGTATTTCACTATTTAATACTTTGCTAGAGCCTACCCCATTACCAGATAAAAAATCATAAGTAGGACTGGTATGTGAGTAGGATTTTGCCCCCATAACGAAATAAGTATATCTTGCAAGAGATATATTTTCGGTGAAATCACCATTTTTAGTTCCACCAATAGAATAAGCAGTTTTTTCAGTTACATCTTTTGCAAAGATATTAATGGTACAGCTAAATAAAAATATACTACATAAAATTAAACTTATTATTCTTATACGATTTTTTTCATTATAAGCTCCTTTCATATATTTGGTTAGAACAAGTTTCTATATAAGTATAATTTATTTTATTACAATCGTATTATTTCTAAATGATGTTTTATAATTGATTATAGAGAGTAATATCTGTTTTATAATATCATTATTTTTGAACTAGAAAAGTTTTTTATTTCTTTTATTAGTCATTTTAACACTAATTTACTATATCTATAGGTCTTATTAGACAACTAAAATTCTATGTTCATATAATTATAGTCTTGCATTTTTTAAGGTAGATAAAAGTGCATCTATGTTTAGATTCTAGGGGGCAATTTTTCCATCTAAATAAGCTATTAATTGAATAGTTTTTTTAAAATTAATAGATTCTATTCTTCGATTAGAGTTTTGTCATATCCTACAAATAAAAAATATTTATTATGAAGCATATTATATAGATTATGTTACATTTTGTTATTGTTTCTCCTTATATAGTTTTAATTGATTACAATTAATAAATATTTTGATATATAGGAATACATAAGATTAGTTACTAAGATGAGAATGAATAATATTATTAGTATAAATTTTTTACTGTTATTATAAAGTAATTACAAATAAATGTCAATATATAATAATAATAAATATTAATTATAAAAAAACTTATATATTCTGGTAAAATGTGTTATAAAAATAGAATATATTGAAAAATATTGCAATAAAATTATGAGTAAATAAATTATGAATAATGCTCCCTTTTTTGTTATAAAAGAAATGCTTCTATATGGAAGAATTATTAGAATGGATGGATTATATGGAAGATATTCGTCAAATAAGTAAAGTAGGGCATAAATGAAAATATATCCTAGTGATTCTTCTGCTTTCGACACTAGCAATTGTGGATGATTGGGTATAGATGGAGACGTTTGCAGATTCCTATCAAGATTACCTATGAAAGTACATTGGATGAAATATGGACTTCCTTCTAACGATATAATAAACTGTGTTATGAGAATGATTTTGCTAGAAGATTTAAAAAAATTGTATGGAAAATGGTAAGAATTACTCAATTGAGGAGAAGAAGAGGCATTTAAAAATTATCTGTATTGATGGAAAAAATCATGTGTTCCAATACACGTAAAAATAGAAAACCAAATCATATTGTGTCTGCATGGAGTAGGGAAGATGGATTCTGCCTTGGTCAAAAAGTATTTGAAGAAAAAAGCAATGCAATTACAGTGATTCCAAAATTACTAGAACAGATAGAAATAAAGGGACAAGTCATTATCATTGATGCAATGGGAACCCAAATAGGCATCGCAGAAAAAGTTCGAAAAAAGAGAGCGGATTATGTATTAGCGTTGAAGAAAAATCAAGGAACTTTATATGAAGATGTGACCGTATATTTTGCTGA
>CALWGN010000260.1 GCA_944380055.1 uncultured Lachnospiraceae bacterium | reverse complement strand
TTCTAAATCTGCATATTCAAACCAGTTTGTAACACCAACTTCTGATTCATCTTGTACAAAATGATATCCTTCAAAGTAAGCATCAACCTTTTCAAATGCACATGAGTCACTGCATCCATTAGCTTTTGCAGTAATTGATGTAAATCCATCTTGTAATGGTACATTTTCAAAAATAAATTTACGATATCCATCTTGTTCTGCAAATAATTTTCCATCTACATATAGTTGAACACGGGAAGCATTACTATATACTTTTACATTCATTGTATCAGATGCACGTTTTCCATAACGCTTTCCACAAATGTGAACCATAGGCTTTTTTGTCCAGTATGCTTGATATAAGTAGTAGGAATCTTTCTTTACTTTACGATCAAGTGTTACTAAACCTTTATTATTTCTTCCTGCAACTCCACCTTCATTTCTGGCATCACAACCAAAGTCGAACATATTCCAAATGTGAGTTGCCCATAACCATGGACGTTCTTCAATGATTTGTGCCATATGTTCATGATAAATCGCTTGGTATTCTTCGCTATAATCACCTGCTTTTGGCTCATCATTGTGGTAAGTAATGATTCCTTCACAACCATATTCAGAAATACCAAGTGCTCTTTCTGGGTGCATTGCATGGAATGTATCTAACCACTTTTCATTGTCTTCTAATGTTCCATTGTACCAACCAAAATAGTGGTTATAGCTTACAATATCAGTAATAAGATTTTGCTCATCTGTCATAGGAAGAGCAGATACCTGAGCCATAGTAGTAAGTCTTGTTGGGTCTAATTTATGAGATAACTCATGTAACTCTTTAAGATTTTCTACTAATTTTGGTGAACTACCACCAATTGTAATTTCGTTAGAAATTCCCCACATACAAATAGATGAATGATGAGAATTTTGAATGATTAATTCTTTCATTTGAAGAATACAGTTATCATGTGCCGCTGGGTCATCATTCATTTTACTAATAAATGGAATTTCTGCCCATAAAACAAATCCCATTTCATCACAAAGGTCATAAAAATATTGACTATGTTGATAATGTGCAAGACGAATTGTATTTGCACCTAATTCTCTAATCATTTCAGCATCTTGTCTATGATCTTCTTTTGATAATGCATTTCCAATGCCATATTTATCTTGGTGACGAGAAACACCTCTTAATGGAGTTAATTTTCCGTTTAAGAAAAATCCTTTTTGTGGATCTACATAAAATTGACGGAAACCATGTCTAACTTTTACTTCATCTAATACATCATTATTTCTAAGTAATAGTATGTCAATGCTATATAAGTAAGGATTTTCTACGCCTTGCCAAAGAGTTAAATCACTTAATTTGATTTCTACATAAGTATCTTCTTTTGCAGGTTGTTCTACAACAGCTACTTCATTACCTTCTGCGTCATAAATTTGGAAAGATACTCTATCATATTCTTTTGCATTTACCACATATCCATGCATACGAAGGATTGCTTCTCTCTCTCCAATAATTTCAGAACTAATATGCACTCCGTTACCACCATAATAGTCAAGCTCAAAGTGAGTATTATCCACAGTAAATAATTTTACGTCACGATATAATCCACCATAGAAAGTAAAGTCTGCCATTTGAGGATAAACATTGCTTACTGCCTCATTGCTTACCATAACAGATAATACATTTTTTCCTACTTTAATATGTTGCGTAATATTAGCTCTAAATGTACTATAACCACCATCATGTGCTACTACTTTTTCTCCATTTACATAAACTTCACAGAATGCAGAAGCAGCTTCAAACTCAATATATACTTCTTTATTTTCTTCTATTGATGTAATATCAAGCTCTTTTATATACCAACATTTTCCACGATAGTAATTTGCACCACCATCTTGACCATCTAATGCGTTCCATGTATGTGGAATAGAAATAGCTTCCCAACTTTCAGTTACCTGTGTAGGAACTTTGTCAAATTCCTCCTTTGTAAAAAACCAATTATCTTTTAAATTTTCATATGTTCTCATAAGAATATCTCCTTTTTAAATGCTTTTATAATTATTGTTGCATCTTCCATAGAAGATTAATACATAAAAAACTAGCAATAGGGTTAGTTTGATATTTTTTTCACTAATTATTATAGAAAAATATTGAGAAATCTGTTAGAACTATATTGTTTATTTATAGAATTTTTTTTGTTTTCTATTGCCTTTTTACTAAAAATAAGAAATAATATTACTAATTTAATAAGGTTGCTTTTACATTCAAACGTTTATAAGGAGGGTGAAATCATTGAAGTATCATTCTGATTTAAAATTTACCCAAAGATTATTAAAACAAATGCTTTTACCAAGTCATGTTATTTCTCTTTCCCAAATTAGTCATTCAAAGGAAATTGATTTAAGACTTAGGTATTTACTATGTGAAGATAAAAGGTCTTATATAGGGCTTAGAATTGATCCAGAAAGTCTAAAAGAAAAAACTATTTATCGTATGACTGATGAATATCACTGTAGCTATATTTTCTTTCGTATTCCAGATTCAGAAGAGGATAAATGCTTTTTTATTGGACCATATATAAAAAATGAAATTTCAGAAAATGAATTACTGGAAAAAGAAAAAAAGCATATGCTTTTTCCTCATCAAATATCACAATTAAAAGATTATTATTTAAATCTATCCTTATTTCCTGATGAGGGAATTATTTATTCTATTGTAAACACGTTAAGTGAATCTATATGGGATAACTTAAAAGACTTTTCTTTGGAATATATAAACTATAAAATTCCGCAAGAGGACATCACTGATATAAATCTTTCTAATGCTTCTATAACTGAAGAACCACTACTTGCTATAGAAGCATTAGAAAAAAGATATGCCGAGGAAAATGATTTTATACAATCTATTTCTCAAGGAAATATGTATAAAATATCTTACCTTTTCTCTAATTCTTTTCAAAAGGGTATGGAACAACGAGTTACG
>CALWGN010000259.1 GCA_944380055.1 uncultured Lachnospiraceae bacterium | reverse complement strand
TTGGAAGCTGGAAAAATTACAAGAGAATTTGCTCAAGAATTAATGGATTGTATTTGGGTAAAATTAAATGACTTAAATAAATGCCGTGATGCTGCCAGTGCGGAAGGTTTTGCAGGATATAGTTTATTCCAAAATCTAATTGCAGGTGGACAGGACAAATACGGTAACGATGTAACAAATGATTTATCCTTTATGTGTATTGAAGCGTCTATGCATGTCATGTTACCACAGCCTTCATTATCCGTTCGTGTATGGAACAAAACACCTCATGAATTTATGATTAAGGCAGCAGAATTAACTCGAACAGGAATAGGACTTCCAGCTTACTATAACGATGAAGTAATTATACCTACACTTTTAAATAGAGGTTTAACGCTAGAAGATGCTAGAGAATATAACATTATTGGTTGCGTAGAACCACAAAAGGCTGGAAAGACAGATGGTTGGCATGATGCAGCATTCTTTAATATGTGTAGACCATTAGAATTAGTATTTTCCAATGGATTTGATAAAGGAGAATTAGTAGGTATTCAAACAGGTGATGTAACAAAAATGACCTCATATGAGCAATTTTTTGAAGCATATAAAAAACAAATGGAATACTGTATTGGCTTGTTAGTAAATGCTGACAATGCTATTGATGTTGCCCATGCAGAACGTTGTCCACTGCCATTTTTATCTTGTATGGTAGATGATTGTATTAAGAGAGGAAAAACAGTACAAGAAGGTGGTGCAGTATATAACTTTACAGGTCCACAAGGATTTGGAATTGCTAATATGGCAGACTCTATGTATGCAGTAAAACAGTTAGTATTTGATAATAAAAAGATAACAATGGAAGAATTAAAAAAGGCTCTTGAAACAAATTATGGACGTAGTGTTAATACAGAAGTTGCTCAAAAAGTAGTAGTTGAAGTAGTAAAAGAAATGAAGGCACAAGGAAAAGAAGTTAGTACAGAAGAAATTTCTAATATTTTAAAAATGGTAATGGAACATTTAGGAATAACACAAGAAGAAAAACAGCGTTATGAAGAAATTAGACAAATGATTGATGAAGTTCCTAAATTTGGAAATGACATAATTGAAGTAGATGAATTTGCTAGAGAAGTTGCTTATACATATACAAGACCAATGGAAACATTTAAAAACCCAAGGGGAGGTATGTATCAAGCAGGTTTATACCCTGTATCTGCCAATGTTCCATTAGGAGCTCAAACAGGTGCTACTCCAGATGGACGTCTGGCATACACGCCAGTAGCAGATGGTGTATCTCCTTCTGCGGGAAAGGACGTAAATGGACCAACAGCAGCAGCAAACTCCGTTGCAAGATTAGACCATTTTATTGCTTCTAACGGTACATTATTTAATCAAAAATTCCATCCATCTGCATTAAGTGGAAGAGAAGGATTAGAAAAATTTACCGCTTTAATTCGAGCATATTTTGATCAAAAGGGAATGCATATGCAATTTAATGTAGTAAGTAAAGATACATTACTTGATGCTCAAAAAAATCCAGATAAATACAAACATTTAGTAGTACGAGTAGCTGGATATAGTGCATTGTTTACTACACTATCAAAGTCACTTCAAGATGACATTATTAATCGTACAGAGCAAGGATTTTAATTTATTACAATAAACCGTGTGAATTAGGAGAGAGGAATGGATTATAAAAAAGTAACAGGAAGAATATTTGATATTCAGCGTTTTTCCATTCATGATGGAGTTGGAATTCGTACAATTGTATTTTTAAAAGGATGTGTACTTAGATGTAAGTGGTGTTGTAATCCAGAATCCCAAGAATATAAAATTGAAACTATGATGGTACAAGGAAAGCCTAAAATAATAGGAAGAGATGTAACCGTAGAAGAAGTTTTAAAAGAAGTAGAAAAAGATAGGGCTTACTATAATAGAAGTGGTGGAGGATTAACATTATCTGGAGGAGAAAGTTTGTGTCAGCCAGAATTTACCAAAGCCCTACTATATGGAAGCAAAGAGATTGGAATTAATACAGCAATGGAAAGTATGGGATGTGCAGATTACAAAGTTATTGAGGGTATATTACCATACTTAGATAATTATTTGTTGGATATTAAACATATGAATCCAGACAAACACAAAGCCTTTACTGGTCGTAGCAATGAGTTGATGTTAGAGAATGCAAAAAAAATTGCCAAATCAGGTATGACCAATTTAGTCATTCGTATTCCTGTAATACCTACATTTAATGCAACTTCGGAGGAAATTGCAGATATTGCTAAATTTGCAAATTCACTACAAGGAGTAAAAAAGTTGCATTTACTGCCATATCATCGTTTAGGGCAAGATAAATACGAAGGGTTAGGAAGAAGCTATCCAATGGATCATATTGTACCAATGGAGCAAGAATATATAGAAATGCTATTAGATGTTGCAAAAAAATCATGTGATTTAGAATGTCAAATTGGTGGCTAATATTAGGAAAGGAAATAGCAATGGAATTACAAGATATGTTACAAACACAAGGAAAGATAAGAATTGTTCAAGAGTTAGTTCCAGGAAAACAAATAACATTAGCTCATATTATTGCTGCTCCTGATGAAGTGTTATATCAAAAGCTAGGATTGAATCCAGAAATGGATTATCACAAATCAGCAATTGGGATTGTAACAATGAGCCCATCAGAAACAGCAATTATTGCCGCAGATATTGGAACAAAGTCAGCTGGTGTAGAGCTTGGATTTGTGGATCGATTTAGTGGAACGTTAATTGTGACAGGTACAGTGTCCGAAGTAGAGGCGGCTCTTAGAGCAATTGTAGATTACTCAAAGGAAACGTTAGGATTTGAAGTTAGTGAAATAACTCGTACATAATAGTTATTAGTGAAATAAAGGTAGGAAAATAGGAATGAAGAAAATTGTATTAATGGGGAGAAGTGAATGTGGGAAGACTACTCTTACACAAGCATTAAAAGGTGAAAAAATTTCTTATCATAAAACTCAATATGTTAACAATTTTGATGTCATTATTGATACACCAGGAGAGTATGCAGAGACAAAGTCTTTAGGATATGCTCTTGCAATGTATTCTTATGAGGCAGATGTAGTTGGGCTCTTACTATCAGCAATTGAACCTTATTCCTTATATCCACCTTGTATTACACCACTTGCAAATCGTGAAGTGATAGGAATTGTTACAAAAATTGATCACAAAAATGCAAATCCTAAAAGGGCAGAAACATGGCTACGCTTAGCAGGTTGTAAAAAAATATTTTTTATAAGTGCTAAAGAGGGTGTAGGAATTTCTGATATTTTAGAGTATCTAAAAGAGGAAGGAGATGTTATGCCATGGGAAAAAGAAGTACAAGGAAGGGCTGATGACAATCACTAGTTGGTTTGTAGTTGGATTTAAAAGAAAACAACATATATATATGTTGGATTAACAAAAAACAACAAAAACAACACTAAATAACATCTAAAACAAAAAATAACAAAAATAAAACATCATAAAACAACATAAAAATGTTGACTTATGACTGATTTAAGGGTATAATCCCAATATAAACATTACTTATGATGTAATCAAGCATTTAATAATTGAATTATTTGGAGGAGAGAGAAGATGTATAACGAATATGAAATCAAAAAACAAATTTGTGAAATCGGTAAGAGAATTTACGATAGAGGAATGGTTGCAGCAAATGACGGTAACATTTCTGTAAAATTAAACGATAACGAATTTTTATGTACACCAACAGGTGTTTCTAAAGGATTTATGACACCAGAATTTATTTGTAAAGTAGATGCAGATGGAAATGTAATCCAAGCAAATCCAGGATTTAAGCCATCATCTGAAATTAAGATGCATATGAGAGTGTATAAGGAAAGACCAGATGTTAATTCTGTTGTTCATGCTCATCCAATGTATGCAACTGCATTTGCAATTGCAGGTATCCCTTTAACACAACCAATTATGCCAGAAGCTGTTATTGCATTAGGATGTGTTCCTATTGCTAAGTATGGTAGACCATCTACAATGGAAATTCCAGACGCTGTTTCTGAACACTTACAATATTTTGATGCAGTATTATTAGAAAATCATGGTGCATTAACATATTCTGATTCTTTATTAAATGCATACCACAAAATGGAATCTGTTGAATTTTATGCTCAATTATTATACTTATCAAGACAATTAGGTGGACCAAAGGAATTTACACCACAACAAGTGGAAGATTTGTATGAAATTCGTAGACAATTTAACCTTCCAGGAAGACATCCAGCAAATGTATGTGTATCAGCAAAAGAAGGAAAGAAAGGTTGTCATTCTTGTGAACAAAAATCAACATCAAATGGAGAAAATACTGAATTAGTAGCAGAAATCACAAAGAAAGTTATGGAACAATTAGGATTAAAATAAATTTTCTACATTGTTTTATTTGGAGGTAGCCATGTCAGTAAACGAACAAATGGTTCAAAATATAGTAAAAGAAGTAATAGCAAGGATGAATCTTTCTATTACACCACAGCAAAATAGTCTTGGTATCTTTGAAGACATGAATGAGGCCATCGAAGCTGCTAAAAAAGCTCAAAGTATATTAAAGAAAATGTCCATGGATCAAAAAGAACAAATTATTTCTAATATTCGTAAAAAAACTATAGAGCATGCTGAGATTATGGCACGTATGGGTGTAGAAGAAACAGGTATGGGGAATGTTGGTCACAAGATTTTAAAGCATCAGTTATTAGCGGAAAAAACTCCTGGAACAGAGGATATTAAAACAGAAGCTTGGTCTGGAGATAGAGGGTTAACATTAATTGAAATGGGGCCATTTGGAGTAATTGGAGCAATTACCCCATGTACAAACCCAAGTGAAACTGTATTATGCAATTCTATCGGTATGATTGGGGCAGGTAATACAGTAGTGTTTAATCCACATCCAGCAGCAATTAAAGTTTCTAACTATGCAGTAAATCTTGTAAATGAAGCGTCTATTGAAGCAGGTGGTCCTGCAAATGTTGCTTGTTCTGTTGTAAAGCCAACTTTAGCAACTAGTAACATTATGATGAAGCATAAAGATATTCCATTAATTGCAGCAACTGGAGGACCTGGTGTAGTAACAGCAGTTCTTTCTTCTGGAAAACGTGGAATTGGTGCAGGAGCAGGGAATCCACCAGCGCTTGTAGATGAAACCGCAGATATTAGAAAGGCTGCAGAAGATATTATTAATGGTTGTACATTTGATAATAATCTTCCTTGTATTGCTGAAAAAGAAGTTGTAGCAGTTTCTAGTATTATGGATGAGTTAATGCATTATATGGTAACAGAGCAAGGGTGTTACTTAGCTTCTAAAGAGGAACAAGATAAGTTAGTATCTACTGTTTTAACAGATAAAGGATTAAATAGAAAATGTGTAGGTAGAGATGCGAAAACGCTATTAGGAATGATAGGTGTTCATGTATCAGATAATATTCGCTGTATTATTTTTGAAGGAGAAAAAGAGCATCCTCTTATTTCTGAAGAACTTATGATGCCTATTTTAGGTATTGTTAGAGCCACAGATTTTGAAGATGCATTAGAAAAAGCAGTATGGTTAGAACATGGTTGTCGTCATTCTGCTCATATTCATTCAAAAAATATTGATAATATAACAGCTTATGCAAAAGAAATAGACACTGCAATTTTAGTAAAAAATGCACCATCTTATGCTGCTATTGGATTTGGTGGGGAAGGATTTTGTACATTTACAATTGCAAGCCGTACGGGAGAAGGTTTAACTTCTGCAAAAAGTTTTACAAAGAGCAGAAGATGTGTAATGGCTGATAGTCTTTGCATAAGATAAAAGAAATAAAAACGTTAAAAGACATTCAATGGAAGGAGTCTTACAATGGATACAAATTTAAATATAGAAGAAATCGTTAAACAAGTGCTAGCTGGAATGACAGGAGAAGCTACATCTACATCGGCACCGTCTACAAGTACAGAGCTTCCAAAAACAGCAAGAGTTGCAATGCTTACAGCATTAGAAAAATATGAAATTAAAGAATTTCCACTTCCAGAAGTTGGTGATGATGACATCTTAGTAAAAGTAGAAGGATGTGGAATTTGTGGAACAGATGCTCATGAATTTAAAAGAGATCCGTTTGGTTTAATTCCAGTTGTTTTAGGGCATGAAGGAACTGGTGAAATCGTAAAGATGGGTAAAAATGTAAAGAAAGATAGTGCAGGAAAGGACTTAAAGGTTGGAGATAAAGTTGTTTCTTGTATGATTTTTAAAGATAATCCAGATATTACAATGTTTGACTTAAATAAGCAAAATGTTGGTGGAGCAGATGTATATGGATTGCTTCCAGATGATAATATCCACTTTAATGGTTGGTTTGGTGATTACATATTAATTCGTGGTGGATCAACTGTATTCAATGTAAGTGATTTAGACTTATATTCTAGAATTTTAATTGAGCCATGTGCAGTATTAATTCATGCAGTAGAAAGAGCAAAAACTACTGGGATTTTAAGATTCAATAGTAGAGTAGTTGTTCAAGGATGTGGCCCAATC
>CALWGN010000258.1 GCA_944380055.1 uncultured Lachnospiraceae bacterium | reverse complement strand
CTGGACACTTATATCAAACAACTTATTTTAATAGTGTAAATACTTGCAATCTTCGCCGTCTCATAAATTATCCTGGATATACAGAAGGTTGGGCAACTTATGTCGAACATTTATCTTATTTTATGTTAGAAGATTTTGACTTAAATTTAGCCTCTGCTTTATCTAACAGCAGTATGGCAACGTTAGGAATTTATGCTCTTATGGATATTGGAATACATTATGAAGGCTGGTCTATGGATAAATTAAAAGACTTTATAAGAGACTATTTTTCTATTGGAGACTCTGAAATTATGGAAGAAATTTATTATACCATTGCAGAAAGTCCTTCCAACTATTTAAGTTATTATGTTGGCTGTTTAGAGATTATAGAACTTAAAGAGCTTATGAAATCCATACAAGGAGATAAATTTTCGCTAAAAGAATTTCACACAAAGTTATTAAATATTGGACCTGCACCATTTTCCATTATTGAGGATTATATGACAGACTAAAACAACTGATTTTATTATTCCTTGCTTCCATCTCCTCTCTATCTTATAATGAACATATAATAATTCTACAAGTGGAGGTATTTATGAAATTACAAAAAGGCTGTATCCACATTTACTGTGGAGATGGAAAAGGAAAAACTACTGCATCTCTTGGCTTAGCACTTCGTGCAAGTGGAAGTGGAATGAACGTAGTAATCGTTCAATTTTTAAAAGGACAAAAAACAAGTGAATTAGAGACTCTTTCTCTAATACCAAATATTACCGTTGTAAGAATTCCTCAAAGTGGAAAATTTACCTTCCAAATGACAACCGACGAATTAAGCGAACTAAAAAAATCCCAAACGGATGCCTTAGTATCTGCCTTTGAACGTGCAAAACTAGGAGAATGCGATATGCTTATTTTAGATGAATGCTTAGGTGCATTATCTACAGATACCCTTAATAGTAATGTATTAAAACAATGTATGTTAGAAAAGCCAGAAACATTAGAACTAATTCTTACTGGTAGAAATCCAGACGAATGGCTGATTTCTATGGCTGATTATGTGTCAGAAATAAAAGCAATAAAGCATCCTTATGAGAAAGGTGTTCCAGCTCGATTAGGGATTGAAATGTAAACATGGTCCTAACCTAAAAAAGATGAGTAGCAGTATTATGTTTTACCGCTACTCATCTTTTTTAGCTTTGTTTTTTATATTCTGTTTCAAAATAATCAATTAAATTAGATAATGCATCTCCTAATACATCTAATTGTTCTGGTGATAGTCTGTTTACAACACCACTTATCATTTTTTCGTGAAACGCTTTGTGATGAAGAAATGCTTTTATTCCTTTTTGTGTCAATTGAATAAAGACAACTCTTTTATCCTTTTCACCACGTCTACGTTCTACATATCCTTTTTTTACTAACCCATTCATAGCAATGGTTAGTGTTCCTACAGTAACAAAAAGCTCCTTTGCAATGGTTGACATATTTTTAGGTTCGTCCATTCCAATTACTTCTATGATATGCATATCGTTACTTGTAATATCAGAAAATTCATCTACAGTCAAACATTTATTTTCAATATCCATAATACGATTAAAGGCATAAACTAATGCTTTATTTAGCTTCTCATAATGATCCAAAAGACCACCTCCATCTTATCGCCAAAAACCTATACGTACAAGCCTATATATGCTTTACGCAACAAGCTACAGCAAGTGCACCCTTTCCAATATGACAAGCTACACTTAATGATAATGGATCCATGTGAAATTCCATATTAGGGAATGTTTCTTTTAACTCTTTTTCCCACTCTGCTGCTTCTTCATCATTTCCTGTATATGCAGCTTGTAAACATACTTTCCCAGCTTCATATTCCTTCTTAAAGCGTTGCTCCAAATCCTTTTTTATAGCTTCAATCATTGTCTTTTTCGCCGCTTTTTTTCCTCTCACTTTTGCGTAAGCATCTAACTTTTCGCCTTGGATTTGTAATACTGGCTTTAAGTTTAACACAGTTCCAAGTGCTGCTGCTGTGGCAGTAATTCTACCACCCTTTTTTAGATACTTTAATGTTTCTACTGTAATATAAATACTAGATTCTAATTTACTAATCTCTAATAATTCTTTGATTTCTTTTGCACATTTTCCTTGCTTTGCATATTCAATGGCTTCTAATACGGATTGTCTTTGTGTAACAGAAATTCTTTGATTATTTACTACTTCTACCTTTCCATCATAATCATCAGAAAGCATTATAGCTGTTTCACAAGAACTACTAAGCCCACTAGACATTGGAATATGAACAATCTCATCATAATCCTTTAAAATACTATCCCATAAATCAGTTATATCTCCTGGTGATGGCTGAGAAGTAGATATATTTGCATCTGCCTCTAAACGTTCATAAAACTGCTGTTGATTTAATGTAATATCTTCAAAATAAATTTGTTCATCTATAAAAAATGGCATAGGTAATACGAAAATCCCAAGATCTTTTCCTTGCTCTTGGGTAATTCCGCTATTACTGTCTGTTACAATCGCAACTTTTTTCATGTCATATCCTCTCTTTCGCTTACGTATTGTATTAATTGTATCATGTATCAAACCACAAATACAAGCCTATTTAAAAAACTTTCCTATTTTTATAAAACAAATGCTTACATTCTATTCTCTATACCTTTGCCAGAATTTACTCTTATATAGATGAATTTTACTTTTTCATATCCTTTTTGTTTTTCTATTAATTATATGACTAAACTAGCTCTATCTAAGTGCTAAAACTATCAGTAATTTATTATACTAATACACGGAATGGCCTCATTATAAATCCTACAATTTCCCATGCAAATCGCTTCCATATAGGCACTTCTGCCACTACAATATGCTCTGGTACTTCATACGTATCTTTATCCACTACCTTTCTAGCATCATTCTTAATAACATCAAAATTTTCCTGCAACTGCTCATTTAATTGCTTACTATCTACTACAAGCATTAGTTCCGTATCTACATATGTGCTTCTTAAATCTAAATTATAAGAGCCAATAATAGAAATGGTATCATCAATAAGAATGGATTTTCCATGATAAGAATGTCCCCCATCATACTCATAAATTTGTACTCCCGTCTCTATTACTTTTTGCTTATTTTTTACATAATCACTAGAACCAAAGAAATTATCTCCATTTTCTACAGAATTTAATAACATTTCAAAAGAAATATCCTGTTGTCCAATGGCTGTCATTCCCTCATACATATCTTCACTTAATACAGCGTAAGGTGTATGAATTATGACCTTTTCTTTTGCGTGTTCCATTAATTGTTGTAAAGAATACCAAACTGTTGGCTCTTTTCCGCTGATATGAATAGGATTACAGACCAATGACACTTTATCTGTAGGAACTGTAATCTCTTCATAGGAATAATCCTCTACAAATAATTCTTCCCTCTTCTCCTTAAATCTATTATAATGAGCTTTTAACCCATTAATTTCTTCTATTATATTATCCTTTTTTTGAATGGAGCTATCATTACAAAAAACCTTACAATATTCACTATTCCATACTTGATTAAAATATTCTTTTAACTGATGAATAGAACTTTCATCGGTTCTGTCGGTACCACTTACTGTATTCCATATAAAAACTTCCCTGTCTAAGCTTGTATTATAGTCAATGTAATCTCCCAGAAAATAATCAAAGGTATTTCTTCCACCTAATAAATAATATGTATCATCTACAATTAAATATTTATCATGCATTCTTCCATGAAATGTCCATGGCTGTAATATATGAATTGGATTATAAAGGCGAATTTCTATATTAGGATAACTTGCAACTGCACGAAATAAATCATTATGCTCTATTCTAAGCATTCCACTTAATCCATCAATTAATATTTGTACATGAACACCTCTATCTGCTGCATCAATTAACGCTGATAATATATCATTTGTACTTTGCCCTTCTCTCATATCAAAGGTAGATAAAATAATAGAATGTTCTGCCTGATATATCATTCTTATTCGCTCATCAAGTGCATCTGTACTCGTTTCTACTATATAGGCTCTATCCACACCTTCTTCATCCTCATAAAATTGTTCCACTAAAAATTGTTCTTTAAACTGCTTAGAAACAGTATTAAGTTTTATAAATGGAACCATCATCCCTATTACTTCATATGCCAGAAAAGTGGCAACGACTATTAAAAATATACGAATTATTTTTTTCATTTTTTTCCTCATTTCTGTACCTATTTGTATTTTTAACTTGTAATTATAACATAAATATAAGTCCTTACGACAAACGCATAACTTATGTTTCCATAGGCTATGCGTTAATATTATGACTATCAAATTTTTACTTATAACTTCTAGTATACTACACCACTTTATTTTCGTCTAATTAAATATTGGAAACTTTTTCTTGATAGATTATTTATTTTTTATGCCAAATTATAAAAATCTCGCCAATATAACACTTGCAATAATACCTGATATTGTTGCTACTAATGCTCCTGCCAATGTATATCTTGTCTTTTTTACTTTTACCGTCATAAAATACACACTCATTGTATAAAAAATAGTTTCTGTACAACTCATCATAATGGATGCTACCATTCCTATATAGGAGTCTGTTCCATATTGTTTAAAAATATCCAATACCAATCCTGTTGCCGCAGAAGAGGAAAACATCCTCACAATAGTAACTGGAACTAATGGAGCTGGAAGCCCTAATACCCCTGCTGGTCTTGATAATAAACTGGCTAAAAAGTCCAAAAATCCACTGGCTCTTAATACTCCAACTGCCACCATTAGCCCTACAAGTGTAGGCAATATTCCAACTACTGTCTTTAATCCATCTTTTGCTCCTTTTACAAATTCATCATATACTGGAACTTTATTACTAATTCCTATTGCAACAATATAAAATATAATAAGTGGTATCATAAAATTGGATATGTATACAATAAAATCCATATAACATTCCCCCCCTTAACCTTTATATTTATATGTTTGTTTACTCATTATTTTAGCAAATATAATGCCTATTGCAGTACTAATCAAAGTTGCTATAATTGCCGGTCCTACAATAAGTGTTGGATTTGCCGATCCATATTGACTTCTATAAGCGATAATATTTACAGGTATTAGCTGTAACGATGAAATATTTAAAATAAGAAAGGTACACATAGCATTGCTTGCTACTCCTTTATTTGTATTTAACGTATCAAGCTGCTCCATAGCCTGTAATCCTGCTGGCGTTGCTGCCCAGCCTAGTCCAAGAAAATTAGCAATAAAGTTGGTTGCAATCGCCTCTCTTGCCAAATGTTTTTTTGGTATTTCAGGAAACATAAAACTTATAAAAGGATTTAATTTTTTTGTTAAACTTTCAATAATACCTCCTGCTTGTGCCACTTGCATAAGTCCTGTCCATAATGACATAACTCCAAGCATTGTAATACATAATGTTACTGCTTCCTTTGCACTATCTAGTGCTTCATTGGTAACTGCCTCCATATTTCCATTGATTGCGCCCCAGACAATTCCTAATAATAGCATTGCTGCCCATAAGTAATTTAGCATGAGAATATTCCTTTCCTAAATCTATATAAACTTAATGTATTGTATTCCTGATAATATACAATTATTCTTATAACAAAAAAATATGAAGCTATCATATTAAGATTTCACATTCTTAACACGATAACTTCATATAATAAAATCCTATATAGATCCAATTTTATTTTTTTATCTGACTACCACATTTCGGACAAAAGTTAATTGCTTGTGCATACTGTGTATTACAATTTTGACATACTACTCCCTCATTTCCCTCACCTGGAGAATATATCATATTATGACCAAGAATCTGTTCATTTCGTTGATCAATCAAATTTAACTCAACTGTTAAAGATTCAATTTCTTTCATTTTGGACTGAATGAGCAGAAATTCTTTTGACAACTTACTATAATCTTCAGAATTACTATTCCATATGCTATAAGCTTCTTTTCCAATATGTAACATTATATTTTCTATTTCCATATTTAATGATTCAATATGCGTTTTTATTTTTGTTTTCTCAATAGAAGATGATGTTTTGACACTAATCGTTGTGATTCCTCTATTAATAGATGACCTAATTTTATCAAATGAATTACCAGACATAGTTTCCCCAATCCCCTCTATATTTTTCTTCTGAAATTTCTATAATACAAGATACATCCTCTGCAACTTTTTCAGGTTTTTTACCAGCATATCGATAAAGTGTACCCCTATAATAGTTATAGCTATAATCATTTAAGTATAACAGATTATTGTCAGATGTTATAGCATAAGAATGTACGTCTTCTGCTACTGTTTCCGTCTTTCCATGTTCATATACTTTCAACATTCCAGACTGCTTTTCTTCATTCCAATCTATCATGTAAACAACCTTATCAAGATTGCTTCTATATAAAGTATTTTCCATATTGACGTCGTAATCAACTAGTTTCTTATCCACATAAAGATCACCTGTATTTTCCGTTACATCTTTATAATACAAAATACTACCTGTTTCTTCTATAAAAATCTTACCGCTTATATAAACATCTGTATCGTATAATTCAGGCTCTTGTATTTTATCGCCATTTAGCTGAACTCTATAAAGATCACCATAATAATAATTATTATAATCACTATTAGCATTAGCTATATAAAAAATTTCTTTACCATTGGAACTGATTTCTAAACTACTTATATAATCATCTTCTTCAAGAGTATTTATTACATCCTTATTTGCAATAAAGTGTATTGTTGATGAAAGAGTTTCCATTTGGGATTTAACATCATTTACACTAGTTATCTCTGAAATTTTTAATTTTTTCATAGGCTGGTTTGCTGTATATGCAATAACAGCTACATCTTCTGCGGCTACAGGTGAGCTGTCCCACTTCAAGTCTTCTTCAATAACAATCTCTTCTTTTCCATTATAATAACAGAGACTATATGTTGTTATTGTATCTGTAGAACTTTCTAATACTTCCCTTAATTCATCACGCTCTACTTTTTCATAATATTTTTCATAATTTTCTATATAAGCTGTATAATCAGCTTCATATGTTTGCTTTGCTTGTTCAAACTCCTGTGTCGTTGCATAATTGTTTCTTGATGGATAGGATGGCTTCTCCGGTGTCTTTAATGCCTCATCTGATGCTTTCATATCATCTTCTATATAGTCTATTAAAGACACTGTTTCCATTTTTTCTTTTCTATAATAAATTTCACCTGAATCATATATTTTAATCACATCATATATATCAGATGCAATTTTCACTGAATCCTGGCCAACCACCTTCTTATAAAGTGTATCATCTTTCCAGTAATATACTGTATTAAAATCCTCTGTTGTATAGTCCATTACATCATTGGCTATCTTTTCTTTATCTCTACCTTCTACCTTTAAATATAACTCATCTTCTCCAGTGAGGTAAACGATTTTTTTACCATCATCAGATACCATATATGTTCTGACATGACTGTCTATCTTTTCTTTATCTTTTAAATTATGTTGGTAAAGTTCATGTACATCACTATATACTCCTTTTAAATATGTTACTTTATTCCCATCTTCATTTACAGAATACATATCAATATCAGAATCAATTTTTACGGCATCCTCCTTCGGTTTATTGATAGAGCGATAAAACAAAGAGAAGTTATATCCATCTATCTTATCCACAAAAAATAACCTTTTATTATCTTTTGTCATTGTAGCATAGGCATCAAAAAATGCCTTCTTTTTTTCTACATCTGAAAAATCTGTAAAATTCAACTCACTACTATCTACTACAAGATTCGATGTTACCTGCCAAGCCTTATTCTTTGATAATCCATTATAAAACATTTCTTTATCTTGCAAATAAAGCGCGTATTCTTTACTACTACTACTTTTATTTACCAATAATACAACGGAAAGCAACACTAATATTGCGACAATACCTATTGCGGAAATTGGAATCCATTTTTTTGATGTCGATTGTTTTTGTTTCTGCTTGTTATTCGGCTTACTTCCTTCTATTTTTTTACCACAATTTTGACAAAATTCAAATCCTGAATCCAACTTAGCACCACAGTTATCACAGAAATATTGCTCCTGAATTGTTTCTTGAACCGGAGTTCCACAATATTCACAGAATTTATCACCTTCATTCACCTGATTGTTGCACTTTGGACACATACTCATTGTTAGCCTCTCCCTTCTCTATTCATTATGTTTATAAATTGATCTTTAATATGAAATTGGTAAATTTGAACTTTCAAACCTCAATATTAAAAAATTAAAATCTAATTAGCATAATTTAACTTATATAAAATATCTTTGCTAACATACTATATCATAAAAGGATTTTCCTAACCATTTGCTATGAAATATTAGCAAACGTCTTTCTATTTATATTATAGTATATTCGTTTTTTATTGCTCTTCATATTGAACAATTAAATCTCTGTTTGCTATTTCATACTCATTAAACATATCGTCGGTTATCTTATCTACGCTTGGTGTATACCAGTCCTTTGATTCAAAATACTCTTTCAAAAACTCGTCTTTAAAAATATATCCACGTCTTGCATAAATTTCATTTCTAGCAAGACGAATTTGTTTTGGCGTCAAAGCTTCTAAATCCTCCATAGTAAGATATTCCGAATCACTTGTTGGAAAAATAAAATCATCATTCTGTGCAGGTAAAGAATTGTTAGATTGTGGTTGTAGCAAATCTACCATTTCTTCATAGTTATAGATTCCTTCTGCTTGTTTTGCTCTGTTTTTATCAAAAAAGCTTTCTACATAGAAATTATACTTTTCTTCTGTAATCTCTTCATTATTCCAATAATAAACATATGGCATAGGATTTCCATTTTCATCCGTTGTAATTCTATTATCCTCTAATCCATACCATCCACCTATATCCTTGACCAGTTCTCCTTTATCTAAATGGTAAATAGTATCACCATAAACCGCCATATGTCCATCAGTGGCATACAAACTATTTTGTCCTTCCATATACCATACACTTCCAAATTCTAAACTATTATAAACTACCTCACCATTATAGTAACTAAACAGAATTAGACCAGAAGCAACTACATCACTTTCGCAAAATAACTCGGGTATACTATTCCCATCCAGATCAATAAGTGCATACTTAAAATAATACTTCGTATCAGTTAATATAGTCTGAGCATATGCCTCTCTCCACTCTCCTGAATCACTTACTGAAATAGGATCCTCTTCTTTTGTTACTTCTTCCACACTGGTAGAACTTTCTGTTACAGCCTCTGTTGTTTCTTCCACAGTCTCTTCTGATGATATTTGTAAACTTTCAATTTCTTCTTCAGATATGTCTTGTGATAATATGTCCTCTGCATCTGTGCTCTCTGTATTCTCTGCTACTGGCTCTGACTCATTCTTGTTGAATCGTTGAATACTATCACTTTTAATAACTGCGATAACCCCAACTAATATTACAATAATTGCTACTCCAACAGCTATTAAACCTAACAACAGCTTATTACTTCCACTTTTTTTATCTTTCTCTTTTGTCTGCCTACCCATAGCATAATTCTCACTGTTATGAGTGCTATCATATTGGTTACTGATTTTCTCTTTGTTATGAGTGCTATCATATTGGCTACTGATTTTCTCTTTATTGCGAGTACTATCATATTGACTACTGATTTTCTCTTCGTTATCTAAATTATTCGCCTCATATTGTACATTTCTCTGTGGTTCTAACTCCCCTGTACTATTTCCACAATATGGGCAAAATTTAGCATTGTCTCTTAATTCTTTTCCACACTTTCTACAAAACATACTACCTATCTCCTTCTCCTTTAATTAGTTTTTATAAAATAATCATCAACACCATTTGCAATTCCAAATGCTATTTTCTGTTGATACTCATCAGTTGCCATAAGCCTATCCTCAGTAGGATTCGTCATATATCCCATTTCTACAATGGTAACTGGCACCTGTGCCCAATTTACTCCACTCATTGTATCTGTTTCCCAAACAAACTCCTTATTACAACC
>CALWGN010000257.1 GCA_944380055.1 uncultured Lachnospiraceae bacterium | reverse complement strand
CTTTGCCTCATACATTGCTGTGTCCGCACAATTATATAATTCTTCAAAGCTATGACAATCTTTATCTAAATATACAACTCCTAAACTAACAGACAGTCTGTATTCTAAATAATATTCATGTAATTCTTTTCTTGCTACATCAAGGAAAGAATTAACCTTTTTTTCTAATATTTCCTTGTCTATTAAATTCGGTATAAATACAACAAATTCATCTCCACCTAATCTTGCTTTAATATCTTTTTCTCTAAATTGAGTAGAAATAATATTTGCAAACTTCCTTAATAAATTGTCCCCTTCTAAATGGCCTCGTATGTCATTGACTTTTTTAAAGTTATCCAAATCCATCAAAATCATAACACCTTCAAACTTCTTTTTCTGTTTTATTATTTCATCTACATATTCTTTTAATTTCTTTCTATTAAATAAGCCGGTTAAATCATCAATATAATTTTTTTCTCGTTCTATTTTCAGGTTTTCTTCTAATGTTCGAGCTCTTTCTTTTTCTTCTGTAACATCTTCTAAAAATCCAAAAGATGCTTGATTTAAAATTGTTACTCTAGCTTTTATCATTCTTCCGCTTTTTGTTATTATCAAATCTTCATTTTCTATAATTTCTTCTTCCGATTTTGCCTGCAAACGACCAGTTTTAAAAATCTTTCTAATTGCTTGTTCACATTCTTCTGCTGACATACTCATCATATATGGTAAATTTTCAGAATAAAATACCTGATTAATATCTGCATAATATTCATATGCCTCAAACCCCTCTCCAATCATAGAAACAATGCTAGAAATACTCGCTTTTTTTGCTCTACTAACTTGAACCACTTTATTTAAACTTTCTGAAAGCTGAGAAATTTCCTTTGTTTTTGCCTTCTGAAATATAACATCTATATTTCCATCTACAAACTTCTTTGCATTTTTATTAATCTTTTCAATATCATCCAATACTAAAACATTAATCATTATATATAAGTATGCAATAATTACGATAGCTATAATAATAAGCACGAACACAATTCCTAACACATATACTTTCGTATTACTATAAATTGCATCCATTCTAGATAAATATCCTATAAAATTTCCATTATCTTCTCTAACCATTATTAGTTGAGGAGTTCCATTTATATTCATAACTGTTGGTTTATCCACAATAGAACCCAATTGCTCTGTTAAATTCTCTGTTTCCATTTGGATTTCTTGAATGTTATTTTTGGAAATGCCTAGTAATTCTCCTGTTTCTTTATCAATTACAAAAATAGTTCTGCTTTCTCTTGTTGGAATATTAGATATTAGCGTCTTTATACTAGACATTTCTTCATATTCCTCTACCATTTTAGGGTTAACTTCTATCTGGATTATTCCTCCATCTTCCTTCTCTATTCCAATATACATTTGTAGAAGCTGAAATCGCATCAAACTGAACATAATAACCTTCGTCCACTTTCCCCTCAATCAATGGAATAAATTTCTCCAATTTGGAATCTGTATAAAAATTTAAACCTAAGCTTGTGGTGTTGTTACTTTGGACAATTATTCCATCTTTACTAACAACATAAACGCTTTCTACATCCAATATTTCAATTATTTCTTCCCATTCACTTTCAGTAATGACTCCATCCTCATCTCGCTCAACAAGGTTTTTTGCAAACTGGGTACGATTGAGATAATCAGTAACAAATAATTCTCTTGCTTGTTCTAATTTTTCATCATTAGACTTCATACTTTCAATAACTTGAGATAGTGAAATGGATAAGCTACTTATTTCTACTTTTAATTCATTCTCCTGGAAAACCTTCCAAAAAATTATGGACAATATTGCACTGCTAATAATCATAGTCATTGCTATATATGTAACAATCTTCTTTTTCATCTTTGCCCTCCGTCACCATATACATTTATTTCTGGGCATTGGTCCATAAAAAAATTATTATATTTTCTGCTATTTACAGTCATTATTATGTAAATTCTCCTTACTTATCACTAATATAATTTTATATTTGACAAAAAAAGCGATAGAATCTATGCAAAATTACACACAAACCCTGTCGTTTTTCAAATTATATAAATTTGAAATAGAACAATCCTTTTTTAGTTTTATTTCTTTCCTACAAATACACGTTCTTTTTCTAACATAGTACTGCTCAATTATTTTATTTTCTTTTAAAGTGATTATATAAATTACCTTATTTTTTATCAAGGTGTTTTTTTTAGTTTTTTTGGGTTATTTTGTTTTTTTTTTATATTTTAATCAACTGGTTTTACAATTGAATCTTTTTATTTGTCTTCTATGTTGTATGGTTCCTTGTATCAACATCTTCTTTTAAAAAACACATAAAATAAGGCTTTGCTCCTAACATTCTCGTTTTTTTTAATCTTTCTCTACCAACCAAATGCTCTCTATGAATAGTAGATTTTTCTTCTTAAAGGCACTGACTTATTTTTATTGATTAATCAATAATCCTATATTTTTTTATTTTTAATTCATTCTTGCCCTTGTAAGATTATTTTCTTTCTCCATAGTAATGATATGATCAAATTTTTCATGATACATATAATCATGACTAACTATAATGATAGTATTTTCTTTTCCCAACAAGTAGTCATAATATTTCATTCTATTTTCCTGTGAAAGCTCTGCAAATGGCTCATCTAATAAAACGAAAGGCAAATTCATATTAAAAATACGATCTAATAAAATAATTTTCTGTTCTCCACCACTCATTTCTTTTAATGGATTTTCACGTTTGATTTTCATTTCAGAAATTAAGTGTTGTGAGTCATAAGGATAACTGCCAAAAAGCGTTACATTATTTTTATAATCTGCAAGAAATAGATGATCCTTTTGCTGTAAATAAGCAATTTGATTGGATGTATCAAATTGACGAATGTCTTTGTTTCCCATTGTAATGCTTCCTGTATAATCCAAAATCTGTTTTGATAATAATTTTAGTAAGGTAGATTTTCCAGTTCCATTTTCTCCTATAATTAAATATTTCTTTCCTTTTTCAAAAATTATTTCATCTACCAGTAATTCAAAACCTTGTGTTTTATAATCAATATCTTTTAGATGAATTGTATCTGCCTCAAAAATATCCGGCATGGTAACTGGGATGGAATTTTTTTGTATAAATTGTAAAAAATTATCTTTAATTACTTTGGCTGAATGAATGGTATTAATGCAATATACCATTTCGCTAAAAGGTTCCATAAAAGTACCAATATTCATCATCAAAGCACTGGCAACACCAAACGTCATATTTCCTTGCTTTAGCGAAATTCCTACAAGAATCAAGCAAATAAAAGTAATAATAATATTAGGACCACTATTTAACACAAGTGAAAAAGATTTAAACTTTCCATATGCGTATTCTTTCTGTAATTGCTTCTCTAAATTTTTCTCATTTTCATTACAAAAAGCATTCTTTGTTTTTGGATTTACCCATGGATAACCATATAACAAATCTTGACTACGTGACTGGAATTCTTTCATTTGCAAAACTACTTTTTCTCTTAGCTTAGAAAGTTTTTTAGAAGTCACCTTTGGAATGAAAAGGCTCATAATAGCTAAAAACATAACAATTATTAAAATATATGTATCAATATAAATTCTTAAAACAAAAAACTGAATCAATAAAGTTAGCGTAGATTTTATGATAGATAGCATTGGCATAAGATAGTCAGCTTCTATGGTTTTTAAATCCTGTGTATTAAATTCCGTATAATAATTCAACTGTTTTCCGTAAAAATCTTTTGGCTTTTGATTTAATACAGCCAAGAAATAATCAAGAGATAGATTTTTTCGAAATTGATTTCCGTATTTCCACTGTAAAATATTACAAATATAAGCTGACAGCAAATAAATACCAATTAAAATTGCATATAAAACTATTATTTCTACAAATTTATTTTTATAGCCTCCATCAATAAATTTTATTAACAATACAGACATGAAACAACTGGATAAAATAAGAACACAATAGAAAAACATATCTAATAGTATGTATCCCTGAATTTTTTTATAATACTTTTTCATAAGCACACCCTCCTACATTTTGCCATTAGTGTAAAGTTTTACATTCCTTGTTTTTATTAAAACCTTATACTCTCAAAGCGTTTACTATTTCTAATAAATAAAAAACAATGCCCCCTATTTTCGTATATAATGTTAATGACAAAACTAATGTTAAAAAATGAAAATCCTTGTTATGAACAGCATTATACTATTCTACATGAGATTATGATTTATTTGAAAATCTTATCTACAATATTATTTTATTTACTCTTTACCATTCCTTAACTATTTTTCTCTAATACTTTGTCTATTAATCATTGGATTAATCTCTTATTTCTTCTACACTTAAATAATATCTAGAAATTATTGTTCCAATTTTATCATCCCATACATCATCATAGGAAACTTCTCCACATAGAACCATTTCATTTTCATACATTAATACAATAGTTATATTATGCTGCATATTTCCCTGTTCTATTACCAATTTGTATGTAATATTCCATTCATAATTTCTATTCTCTCTTATACTAATAAAGTTTACTTTTTTTATTTTTATTCCATTTTCATCTATATAATTTTTGTTAAACATTAAATTATAATAGCATTCTTCTTTAAATGTTTCAAAAGAATTTTCCACAGTATTTCCACTATATTCATATAATCTTTCAAGGTTAAGCCTTCCTATCACTTCTGAAAATTTATTTTCATTATATAATCCAAGTATCTCCTTTGTATCTTTTACTACATAATAATTATGAAGATTAATCCCTGTCTTTAATAAAAAAGCACATAGAAATACCACAAACATTATCACACCACAATATATATATATATTATAACTTTTTTCATCTCTCCCTCCATCTTCCAATTTGATTAAATAGTAATTTTATTTCACCCATTAACATAATCTTTTCTATGTAGTTTCGTTATCAAACATTAGAATTATTCACCTTTATTTCTTTTAAATAATAAGTACTCTTCTTTATAACATTATTCTAAAGTTTTCGTTGTAATCATCTTACCTTAGCAAGTATTATAGAAATTCTTCTACCTATCAAAAACTGCTATTTCCTTTTCAACAACTCCACTTACCTTATTTAACCTCTTTCCCTTTTCTACTTTTATATCATAGTAAACATTATCTTTCGTTTCTTCTACTACAAGGCGAAGATTTCTTGGATAACCATATCGTTTTAATGCCACATGCCACTGATTTCCTGTTGTAAACCAGTCAGTAAGAAGATAATCATCTACATATAATTTTGCATTATCTCCTATAAAATCAATTTCCAAATAGCATTCATTTATATTTTCTGTGTATAGATTATCTATTTGTATGTCATATTCTGCCCATTTTTTTCCTTTTTTTACAAGTTTAGCAGTTACTATTGGATTTGTTATAGAAGTGGAAAGAATTTTCTCTTGTTTTTCTCCCCTTTCTTCATAATAAAATACTTTGTTTGTTTCCTTTGTTGTTAGCATATGAACTTCATTGCCTACCTCTATAAGTGTTTCTTTACAGATTAATAGTTTATTTTGTAGCTTCCAACAGTTATTTGCTTCTTCTTTTGTTAATGTAACGATATCTACGGAGTCTTTCTCTCCCTCCAACTCATAAAATGGTACTTCATCGGTAAAAAAGAAATATCGCTTTCCTATGTTTGTAATTGGTTGTGCATTTGTTTTTCTCAGTATGCATCTTCCATTATTTAATGGTAAATGAAATGGTATC
Organism: uncultured Lachnospiraceae bacterium; assembly: GCA_944380055.1. Taxonomy (GTDB): domain Bacteria; phylum Bacillota; class Clostridia; order Lachnospirales; family Lachnospiraceae; genus Fimimorpha. The sequence goes on along the minus strand of CALWGN010000257.1, from coordinate 5,425 downwards.
ATACCTATGTCATCTGATAGCAATGTTAGTGAAATAGTTTCATTTATGTATTCACCTTTTATTGCTACTTCTACCTTTTTATCTGTCATATGACGTAAACGCTGGTGATTGTTATAAAATAAAAAACCTGCTCCACTATCCTTATCATATCTAACACATACTCTTGGTGTTTCCATATCCTCTGGGGATATTGGCTTTCTATCTGGATAGTATTCTTCTGCCTTTGCCAGATATTTTCCCAAAGCATCTATCATTAAATGCCACTTTTTTAGCCTTTTATAACTTTCTCCTATTTCTCCAGACTCTTTAATACAAGTTTGAAAATCATAACTTTTTACTGGTAAATCATTAGGATATCCTGTTTCTTTTGACTCTTGCAATGTAGAATATTTTCCGTCTGGATTTACTCCGCCATGATACATATAATAACCCATTAAATTTGCTCCAGAGCCTAACATACATACTGTTTGAGCTTCAATGTCTTCTGGGAATGGAACACACCTTCTATGAGCCGTTACTTGCAATCCCCCTCCTAATTCTGCTGTTAAGTATGGATTATTATTAATATCAAAGGTATATCCTTGTGCTTTGCTGCTATTATGGTCTGAGCCAATGGACTCATCATTTCTAAATGGCATAAATAAAAAATTTTCACTCGCAGAACTTTCTTTTGTATGGTTTGCCCACGGTGCATCTACATAACCACCAAAAACAGGTAGCATCTCATTGTCAACTACATAGCCACCACCCCAGCCAGTAGCAGTATAAAATGGAGCTTCAATCCCTTCTTCTTTTGCTATCCTTTTTAATGTACAAAGATGTTTTTTCCCTTCGTTTTCATCGGATGGACCACCACAATGCCCATACTCATTTTCTATTTGTATCCCTAAAATGGGACCACCATCTTTCCAAAGCATTCCCTTTGCTTCTTGTCCAATTTTATGAAAAAATGCTCTTACCCATTTTAAATATGTAGCATTATCTGTTCTTAGTTCTACCTCTGTCTGATTGACTACCCAATCTGGAAAGCCTCCATTTCTACATTCTCCATGGCACCAAGGTCCAATTCTTAGCCAAACTGGATAATTTAGCTCTTTACATACTTGTAAAAACTCTTTTAAACTTCTACTATTTGTAAAATCCCATTCTCCTTGTTTTTCTTCGTGATGAATCCAAAATACATAAGTTGCTACAATATGTATTCCACCAGCTTTCATTTTTTGTAAAGACTGTTTCCACTCTTCCTTCTTCCACCTAGAAAAGTGAAATTCCCCCATAATTGGTAAATATGGTTGTCCATTTTTTGTAAAATACTGATTATTCACTTTGTAGCTATCATTATTTTCTCCTTCATACCCAAATGGCAACCATGTTACCTTTCTTTTTTCCTTATTCATTGTAATAAACATTTGTTTTTCCATAATAATTACCCCTTAATATTTTTCCTTTATTTTTTTAACTGTTATAATATACCTTTAATAAACTAAGCCCACTACTAGGTGCAGTAAAACCTGCTAATTGCCTATCTCTTTTCGTTAATACTTCTTCTATTTCTTCTGATTTTCTGTCTCCTATTCCAACTTCAATTAATGTTCCTACAATAATGCGAACCATATTGTATAAAAATCCATTGCCAGTAATTTTTATATTGATTTCATCTTCGATTTCTTCTATCTCAATCGATGTAATTGTACGAACGGAAGATTTTTTCATCTTTTTAAGAGAACAAAATCCAAGAAAATCATGCTCTCCAACTAAATAAATAGCAGCTTGCCTCATTGCTTGTACATCTAACTTTTTTCCATATTGGTACACATAATTTTTCTCAAATACATGAGGAATTTTTGATGTTACAATTCTATATTCGTATGTTTTCCCAATAGCATTTAATCGACTATGAAATCTATCATGTACAACCTCTACACTTAAAACCCCAATATCTTTTGGTAAATACTCATTGATATAATCTCTAATTTCTTCACAAGACATTTTTGTATCTATATGAAAATTAGCAACTTGTCCTTTGCTATGAACACCTGCATCGGTTCTTCCTGAACCATGTACTTCTACTGGAATTCCTGCCATTTTCTGCAATATATCTTCTAACTTTCCCTGTATCGTATTTTTTGTATTTCCTTGCTTTTGCCAACCATCATAACGTGTTCCATCATACTGAATCACTATTTTATAATTTTTCATTATTATCCTCACTTTTATTATTTTCTATTTATTATAATCCTGTCACATTCGCCAAATGCTTCTCACTTGGCTCATTGTTCTCATTATATCATGAACATAGTTCATAATCTTGTCACATTCGCCAAATGCTTCGCGCTTGGTTCATTGTTCTCATTATATCATGAACATAGTTCATAATCTTGTCACATTCGCCAAATACTTCCCGCTTGGCTCATTGTGTTTATTATATCACGAACTCGTGCTAACGCACTACTCGTTGCTTCGCAACTATTCGTGATCGCCATTCGCCGCTCACGATGAATAGGCTTCGCCTACTCCCGCTCGCTAACGCTCATTATATCATAATTTTCGTGCACGCTTTTTGCACATAACTAAGAACCGCAGGTTCTTCTAATAGGAACGCTTTGCGTTCATTATATCATAATTGCTACTCCCTTTCTTCCTAGTTTATGATTAAAATTTTCAATATCAATTTCCTCAAATAATTAATATTATAGTTGGCTATATAAAATATTTTTATATACTAACTCTATCTTGCAATACTTATACATTTGTATTATAATATATAATACAAACAATACAAAGTATAGCTATGGTTTTATATGATATAAAATTGTAGATTTAATAACATTTTTTACTATTTTATAGAAAGGAGCTACTATGATTATTACGTTAGATTTTTCCAGCGATGATCCAATTTATATACAAATTCGCAACCAGATTGTCATTGGAATTGGAAAAGGTCTTATTTTACCTGGAGAAAAGCTTCCTACTACGAGAGCTCTTGCCAATGAAGCTGGTATCAATACAATGACAGTTAATAAAGCATATCAACTGTTAAAGCAAGAAGGCTATATTATTACTGACCGTAGAAATGGTGTTATAGTTGCAGAAACTATAAAAATTTCATTTTCTAAAGAACAATTAAAAAAGTCTTTGGAGCTACTTATTTGTGAATCAAAAATGAGTGGAATTTCTAAGAAAGAATTTTTATCTTTGTGCAGTAAACTTTATACCAATGATGCATAAAGTTTTTAAAGCAACTAATTTATGGCATTATATATGCTTTACTACACAGATTTCAGGAGGTTTTTAATATGAAAATTGTTATGGGACTTTGTTTCCTTCCAGTTATATTCATTATTTATTTTACTGTTATTTACTCTGCAAAAAGTAGAAAAAACTACTTACTTGGCGTATCTTGTGTCAATGACTATTTTACAAAAGAAGAACTAGCACAATATTTGAAATCATTTAAAAAAGAGCTTAACATATGGCTTATTGTACTTCTTCTGCTATTTGGTGCGATTAGTTTTATTCCAAAAGATTATGTTTATCTATCTGTCCTTATGCTTTGGCTTATTCCTTCCATGTTTTGCTTTTTTATTCCTTTTGCAAGAGGGTTTAAAAAACTTTCCACTGAAAAAAAGCGTCGTTTAGCTATGAATGGAGAAGAAACTTCTGCTATTCCAGTTGACTTAACTGCTGCTAGTACCGTTTACCATACTGGGCTTATTAAATATGGTTGGATAGGAACATGGATCGGTTTTATACCTGTCATTCTTTCTTTTATTGTTCCTATTGACTCTAAAATTACCATTCTTTATCCATTACTTTTTGGTACTATGTGGGTTGTTAATTTATCTCTTATATTTCTTATGTACTGGTTTGAACATAAGAAAACAGAAGTAATTTCTTCTAAGACAGAAGAAAATATTACCTATACAAAAATTGAAGTGTATGAATGGAATCGTCTTTTAACCGCTTTTATATGGCTAACTTCTATTTATAACTTAATACTTTTTGCTTCCTTTACATTTGAAACTCTTTTTTGGGGATTGATTATTGGAACTTTTGTTTATTGCGTTGTACTTTTTTATTTTACAATTAAAGCAATGATAACAATACGAAATAAACAAAGCAAATTTGATATTTCCTCTCCCTATTCTGTAGACGATGACAAATATTGGATTTGGGGAATGATTTATTACAATAAGAATGATTCTCACCTTATGATTAGCAAACGTGATAAAATGGGAACTACTATAAATCTTGCAAAAACAAGTGGAAAAATTTTATATGCCATTGTTGGAGTTATTATTTTTGCATCTACTATTGGCTGTGCTATATGGATTTTAATGGAAGGAATTTATCGACCTAATTTACAAATTGAGGAAAACTCTTTTGTTGCTTCTCATATTTCTGAAGAATACAACATTCCTATTTCTTCTATTGAAGAAGTGACTTTATTAGATACTCTTCCTAGAACAAGAAAAGATGTAGGTAGTGCTATGGATGAATTATACAAAGGAAGTTTTCGTGTTACTGATATTGGTAGGTGTGAGCTTTTACTAAACCCTAAGACGAAAGCATATATTTTAATTGAAACAAGTAATGAAGATTTATATATTTTTAATGAGGATTCTTTAGAAAATACAATACAAATATATGAACAGTTAGAAGCCCAATTAAACCATTCTTCTACAACGAATTAGTATATTTAAAAAACTCTAGAAAGTAACTCTCATAGAATCGTAATTTGACAAATAAATAACTACAATTTCAAACTATCCGAGAAATCATATCCTTCATACGATAGATACTTGAGTTTGCAAAAGTACCTGCCAATGAACAAAGCAGCAAATTCAAGAAAAGAACATATATGAAGGGGTATGTTTTCTACGGATAGTGATTTTTGGTATATTTTTTATAATGCAAATTTATTAATTTAATTCTCCAATTCTTGTAATTCCCACATAAATATGGCTAATCTTATACCAAGTCGGAAAATCTACAATTCCAGTTTCTGGTAATCCAAAAATGTCTTGAAATTCCATTACTGCCTCCCTTGTTGCCTCATCAAAATTTCCTGATGGTGTCACTGACGGAATTGCTGTGTACACACTTGCTATGGCAAGTAATTGTTCTTGCATCTGTCTTACTTTCTCTCCTGAACTTCCAACGGTCAAATCTTGCCCTGGCCAAGAAGCTGGTATTCCAGAAATTTCCTCTGCACTATTAATATACATATCATCTCCATAATAATATCGTATAATTTCAATTGGACTATATCCCTGATCTCCCAACGTTTTTGAGCCCCATTGACTCATCCAATCAGGGCAGATGACTCTTTTTCCGTCACAATATTGAGTTAAAATTGGCTGTCTTACATTTGGCCTTGATAAATACTGATCAAAAATTTCATCTACTGTGGCTGATATATTTT
>CALWGN010000256.1 GCA_944380055.1 uncultured Lachnospiraceae bacterium | reverse complement strand
GGTATCATAATCGCTTTTACTAACATATAGTCACCCCTTCTGCTGTCATTACTCATTTGTAAACAGCTTTTATTATTATTACCTCTATTCTACTATCATTTTCCCTATTTGCCAATCAATTTTTTATTATTTTTTATCTTTTTCTGTTATTTTTCAATAAATAGTCCTGATTTTTTTAATGCAGGTCGAATTACTATGTAAAAAATCACTGCCACTATAGTACCTAATACTAAATTAATGGAACTACCTAATAAATTTTTAATTGCTAATACTTTTGCAGAATCAAATCCATACATTAAAATATTCATTAACCAACGAATCAATGTATCGGAAAAAATATTAACAAAAAGTGCAACAGCACTTGAAACTGTAGCTATCATAACAATTTTTTTCTTATCATTTGTTTGGTTAATTTTAAAAATTTGATGAGCAATTACTCCTGCAATAAGCCCAATTAATACTTTGCATATAAATGTTGCTGGTGCATCTGACATATATCCGCTTAGTACATCCGAAATTGTAAGCCCTACTGCTCCTGCAACGCCTCCATAAAATCCTCCTAATAACAGTGCTCCTATGATAACAAAGCTATTGCCAAAATGAATAGTAGCAACTGGTGTGGAAATTCGGAAAAATTGAAAACTTACAAATGCAAGTACCGCTATGATACCTCCTTGTGTTAATTTTAAAACTGACAAATTTCTTTCCATTATTGACCCTCCTATATATAAATTATATTATAGGGTAAATAATAGCATTAAATTGGTTTATTCCATATATCCAATTTATGTTTTTTATTCCATACCAGTTTATTATAACGTTTCAATTATTTCTTTTAGCTTCTCTACTTCTATTTGTCCTGGGGCACTTGCTTTTTTTAACGATCCAAATGTAATAGCAGAACCAGTTAATTTACCTGAAATTCGGCTAATTACGCCTAATTCTCCCATAGACATAGTGATAATGGGAATATGTAAATTTTTATTTCCTTCTATTGTACTATCTAGTAATTCAATAACATCCTCTTTTTCTTTTGGCATAACAGCTATTTTTCCTATATCTACACCACATTTTTCCATGAATAAAAGTCTTTTCATAATTTCTTCCTTTTTAGGCGTTTCATAAAAATTATGATAAGAGCCTATAATTATAGAATCTATATCTTTTAATTTTCTTATTACCTGCTGAATCTCTTTATCCATAAATACTTCTATATCTATCATATCTACTAACTTACTTTGTGCTACATGCAGATTTAAATCTTTATAATCCTCTAAACTAATTTCCTTTTCTCCTCCTTCTTTCTTACTTCTAAATGTAAAAAGAATAGGAATATTTTTTAGTATAGCTTGTAAGTGTCCTAATACGTCTAATACACACTCTTTATTATCAACATAGGAGAACCAGTCAGCTCTCCATTCTACAATGTCCACTAATTGGTTATTAATACTTATTGCCTGTTCTAAAATTTCTTCTTTTGTTTTTCCTATTAAAGAAACACAAATTTTGGGAGCTCCTTGCCCAATTTTTTTCCCTTTTATACTAATATATTTCATTTATTAAAACCCTCACTTCTATAAGGAAACAATAATAGCCTAAGCCTGTTTCTTATCTACATTGGCTTAGGCTATCCTTAGGAACATTTTTAATTTTCTAATTTATGTTACTCCATTTTTTGTTGTAATTTTTTAGCAATTTCTTTTATAAATGTTTCACTATTTACTCCTTGCACATTTTCCAATGTAGTAATGCTTGCAAGGTCTTTTGTCATAATGCCACTTTCAATTGTTTCAATTGTAGCATCTTCTAACTTATCTGCAAAAGAAACAAGTTCCTTAATATTATCTAATTGACCTCTCTTTCTAAGAGCTCCACTCCATGCAAAAATAGTAGCTACTGAGTTTGTAGATGTTTCTTCACCCTTTAAGTGTTTGTAATAATGTCTTTGAACCGTTCCATGAGCAGCTTCATATTCATAAATTCCATCTGGACTTACTAATACAGATGTCATCATAGCAAGAGATCCAAAAGCAGTTGCCACCATATCACTCATAACATCGCCATCATAGTTTTTACAGGCCCAAATATATCCACCTTCTGATTTTATAACACGAGCTACTGCATCATCAATAAGAGTATAAAAATATGTAATATTTGCTTCTTTAAATTTTTCTTTATATTCTTTTTCAAAAATTTCTTCAAAAATATCTTTAAATGTATGGTCATATTTTTTAGAAATAGTATCCTTTGTAGCAAACCAAACATCTTGCTTTGTATCTAATCCATAATTAAAACAACATCTTGCAAAACTTTCAATAGAATTTTCTACGTTATGCTGTCCCTGTACAATGCCAGCACCTTCAAACTTATGAATTAGGCTTCTTGTCTCTTCTCCTAATTCATTTGTATATACTAATTCACAAGTTCCAGCTTCTGGTATTTTCATTTCTACTGCTTTATACACATCTCCATAAGCATGTCTTGCAATTGTTATTGGTTTTTTCCAACTTCTTACATAAGGTTCAATCCCTTTTACAATAATTGGTGCACGAAATACTGTTCCATCTAAAATTAAAAAAATCATTGCATTTAAGCTATACCAAATATCCTT
>CALWGN010000255.1 GCA_944380055.1 uncultured Lachnospiraceae bacterium | reverse complement strand
TTCAATCTTAGCAATTACTTCATCTGTAAGTAATGTAGAAGATGCAAACTTTTCTCCACCATGTACTACACGATGTCCTACTGCACCAATTTCATCTAATGATGTAATTACACCATTCTTTTCATCTGTTAATTGTGCTAGCACTAAGCTAACTGCTTCTGTATGATTTGGCATAGCATATTCCATTTCAACAGTTTCTTTTCCTTCTGGCTTATGTGTTAAACGACCATCAATGCCAATTCTTTCACAAAGACCTTTTGCTAATACTTGTTCTGTTTCTGAATCAATTAATTGATACTTTAATGAAGAACTACCACAATTAATAACTAAAACTTTCATTTTATATCCTCCTGTATTACTGAGTATATATACTCACTTATTACTATTTTAACCTTTAATATAGTTTCTGTAAAGAGAAAGTGCCAAAAATATTTTACATTTTTTATATAAATTCTCTATATTGTTTGACAATTTTGTAACAAAGATTTTATTCATTGATTTGCAATTTTTCTTTTTTCCTTGCCTCTGCCTCCATTTTTGAAAATATACAGCCACAATAATCTTGACGATATAGATGATACTCACTAGATAATTCAATGGACCTTTTATATCCTTCTTTCTTCTTAAAATCAGAATATAACCAAGATACTTTTTTATCCGCTGTCATAGCCATCCCTATTTCATTTAACTTTGTAGCATTTTTCATTGGGCTAATGGTTAAACTTGTTGTCACATAATCAAATTCTAACTCTTCTGCTAGCTCTATTGCCTTTTTTAATCGAAGCTCATAGCATCCAAAACAACGACTTCCACCTTCTGGCTCTTTTTCTAATCCTTTTGCCATAGAAAAAAATAACTGTGGCTCATACTCTCCAACTATTAACTTCATAGGATGCTTTACATTCATAGTTTGAACCAATCTCTCTTGTTCTTTTGCTCTTGTATTATACTCTTCTTCTGGAGATATATTCGGGTTATAATAAAAAATTGTTATACTAAAATAATTGGATAAATATTCTAAAACATAACTGCTACATGGTGCACAACAAGAATGAATTAAAAGTTTTGGAACTCGTCCATCTTTCTCTATTTTTATTAGTTCTTTTTCTAATTCCTTTTGGAAGTTTATTTTATTCATTTACATATCTCCCATCATTTGCGTTATATTCAAATATAAGTACAACTAAGTGACCTACAATGCAATAAAAGCGTCCCATTGTGAATATCGTTCACATTAAAGACGCTCATAGAAGTTACTTACAACTTAATTTCATTGTATCACTATGTGATGCTTTGCTCTTAATAGAGTAATTTCTCATAAGAGAAAAGTTATCACACTAAAAAAATGTGATAACTCTATTTTTCTTATAAAAAGTCTCTTATACGCTTACTTCTTACAGGATTGCGTAATTTTCTTAATGCCTTTGCTTCAATTTGTCGAATACGTTCTCTTGTTACATTGAATTCTTTTCCAACTTCTTCTAATGTTCTAGGATGTCCATCTTCTAAACCAAAACGTAATACGATAACTTGACGCTCTCTTTCCTTTAAATCTTCTAGTAATGTATCAATATGTTCTCTTAACATAACAGATTCTACATTACCTTCTGGAGTTACAGCATTGTTATCTGCAACAAAATCGCCTAAGTTTGAATCATCCTCTTCCCCAATCGGAGTTTCTAATGATGCTGGCTCTCTAGCGATTTGCATAATTTCCATAACCTTATCTTCTGACATATCAAGTGCTTTTGCAAGCTCTGCCACTGAAGGTTCATATCCTAAATCTAGCGTTAATTTACGCTGCATTTTTGACATTTTATTAATTGTTTCTACCATATGTACTGGTACACGAATGGTTCTTGCTTGATCTGCAAGTGCTCTTGTAACAGATTGGCGAATCCACCAAGTTGCATATGTACTAAGCTTATATCCCTTTGTATGATCAAATTTTTCAACGCCCTTGATTAGACCTAAATTTCCTTCTTGTACTAAGTCTAAAAAGCTCATTCCTCTACCAGTATATCTTTTTGCAATACTAACTACCAAACGTAAGTTTGCTTCTATTAGGCGATCTTTTGCGTAAGGATCTCCCTCTGCTTTTCTTTGAGCCAATTCTAACTCCTCATCAGCAGAAAGCAATGGTACAGTTCCAATTTCTTTTAAATACATTCTAACTGGGTCTTCTGTTCCAATTCCTTCTAACAGATCAATGGCATCTAAATCAATATCTTCTTCATCTTCAATAAAATCTAATTCTTCTTTGTCAATAACTAAGTTATCTTCTACCGATAAATCATCATCTAAAATTTGAAGTACATCTATTTTCTTACTTTCCAAATAAGTATATACATACTCCATCTCTTCTGTTGTTAATGCATCATTAATAAAAAAATCATTAATGTCATTAATATCAAGTGTTTTGTTTTTACTAAGCCCAATTTCAACAAGTTTGTCCAAGCGTTCTATCAGTGCATTTTTTTCCATAGAGCATTGTCCTTTCCATAACAGACCTCTTTGTAGTAACATAACTATCTTTTATTATACTATTCTTCACTCATATACTATATATTGATAAAAATTAGACGTGTAATAAACTTTAATTGTTTTGTATATTAATTATTTATTTCGACTAATTTAAAGCAATAAAAAATAGCCTTTTATCCCACAATAAAAGATACTTATACATTCTAGGATTATATATTACTTTTACTAAAAAGTAAAGTACTTTTTATCAAAGTACGTTCATCCTGATTACAAACGAAAAGAGAATCTTCGCTTCCTAATTAAATGCTCTATGTTTCATTGAAGCAAACATTCTCTTTTTATATCTACTTGAACAGAAATTATTAATACTTTGATTTTTTAATTAATTTCCATATCATATCGTGCATCCACTTGACTTCATCTTCTAGTTGATTCTTTTGTTCCATACACATAGACAATTCTAATTCCAAATTCTTAATGATTTGTTCATATGAGCTTCCATCCATCATACTTCCCCTTTCATATAGCTCACCATTAAAATCGTACCCTTCCATATAAAACCTCACGCTTTTACTCTAACTAATTTTGAAAGAAAAATCAAGGACTATTTCATATTACTATCTTATGCTCATCTTATTCTATTTATACGGTATATTTTTCTAATAGTTGCTCAAAAGCTGGATCTAATGTAGGATACGTTACTTTTAATACATGACTAAAATCCAGATTGAATACTCCAATAATGGATTTTGCATCTACAATAAAACGATTATATCCAATATCAATATCAAAATCACACTTATTTGCTCCATCTACAAAATCTTTTATATCTTCTTTTGATAATCGAATATTTTTTATATACATATTTGTAATTTCTGCTACTTTATTACTTCTTGTAACAAATTTTTGCAGTTCTCCTTTCTTTCTTCTCTTTTCTATTTCGCTTTTTTATGCTTTCTTTTATTCTTATAAACATTTCCCTGTAATTTTATTATTTCCACATTTTTCCTAAAGAATACTTATTTCCTATTTATTTTCAAGGATATTTTTCTTTCTTTTTTATTTATCAAAATATAGAGATAATACAAAGTAAATGTATATATTCTTTTTCCATAGATACTATCCTATTTTAAAACGTAAAGATGCTTCCTTTTACACTTATAAAGACTATTATGTAAAAGGAAGCATATATTTTTTATTTTTATATTTTTCGTTTTTATATTTTATTTTACAAGTAAACTCTTACCTGTCATTTCTTCTGGTTGTTCCATACCCATTAATTCAATTAATGTAGGTGCAATATCTGCTAAGCAACCACCTTCGCGTAACTTATATTGTGGGTCAGCATTTACTAATATAAATGGAACAGGATTTGTTGTATGTGCTGTAAATGGAGCACCAGTTTCATAATCAACTAATTGCTCTGCATTACCATGGTCTGCACAAATAAACATTTGTCCATCTACTTCTTTAATGGCTTCTACTGTTTTTCCAACACATTCATCAACTGCTTCTATTGCCTTAATTGCAGCATCTTCAATTCCTGTATGTCCAACCATATCTGGGTTTGCAAAGTTAATAATAATTACATCATATTTATCTGATTTAATAGCTTCTACTAACTTTTCTGTTACTGTGTAAGCACTCATTTCTGGCTTTAAGTCATATGTTGCAACATCTGGAGATTTCACTAAAATTCTATCTTCTCCCTTGTTTGGTTCTTCCACTCCACCATTGAAGAAGAATGTAACATGGGCATATTTTTCTGTTTCTGCAATTCTTGCTTGAGTCATGTTATTTGCTGCTAAAAACTCACCAAATGTATTTGTAATAGATACTTTGTGGAATGCAACTATCTTATTTGGAATGGTAGCATCATATTCTGTAAAACATACAAATGTAACATTTGCTCTTTCGCCACGATTGAATCCGTCAAATTCATCGCTACAAAATGCTCTTGTCATTTCTCTTGCACGGTCTGGACGGAAGTTAAAGAAAATAACGGAATCATTATCTTCAATCTTAGCAATAGCAACACCATTTTCTGCAATAACAGTTGGCTCTACAAACTCATCTGTCTTATCTGCTGCATAAGAAGCTTCCATAGCAGCCACTGGACATTCTGCCATTTCACCTTCACCAAAACGAAGTGCTCTATATGCCTTTTCCACACGGTCCCAACGATTATCACGGTCCATTGCGTAATAACGACCTGCTAAGCTTGCAACCTTACCTACTCCAAGCTCTTCACATTTCTTTACTAAATCTTCTACAAATTCTTTTCCAGACTTTGGTGGTGTATCACGACCGTCTAGGAAGCAGTGAATAAACACTTTTTCTAAACCATTTCTCTTTGCTAATTCAAGTAATCCATAAATATGTGTGTTATGGCTATGAACTCCACCACTAGATACTAAGCCCATTAAATGTAGGGCAGAATTATTTTTCTTACAGTTTTCTACTGCTTGTAAAAATGCTTCATTTTTGAAGAAATCTCCATCTTGAATTTCCTTTGTAATTCTTGTTAATTCTTGATAAATAATTCTTCCTGCACCCATGTTTAAATGACCAACTTCTGAATTACCCATTTGTCCATCTGGTAATCCAACAGCCATACCACTTGCATATCCCTTTACAAATGGATAATTTGCCATTAATCCATCAAGAACTGGTGTATTTGCCTCTGCAACTGCATTTGCTTTTGTGTTATCATTTAAACCATAACCGTCTAAAATCATTAATACTGTAGGTTTTTTAGCCATGTTGTTTTCTCCTTATCGTTATCTTTATACTAAAATGTCTTTAAAGTAATGCTTAGTTTATAGGTAAGCTACTTTTTGCCACCTATTTCTATTTTAGCACTTAAATTTTATACTTTGTTTTTATTATATCCATATAGATTCTACTCCATTTTCTTAAATGTTGCAACCTATTTCCCTTATATAAATACAAGATTTTTTATTTTACGTTAAAAATATAACATTTATTTCTTATATTTACGCTTATATTGTGGGATTTTTAAAAACTTGCTATTATATTTTTATAGGATTTTAATTCCTGTTATTAATATCCTTTTTCTAAAATTAATTGAGATAATCCTGATAGTTTTACTGCTTATCTACTTCTTCTCTTGAAAACTAATAAAACATTGTTATATTATCGTAAATAAATGCATTAAAAACAAATACGTTCTATTGTATCATAGATACTAAATCATATACAGAATCACAACGTTTATTAAATTTACAAATACTAAAACAACCTCTGGAGTAATATATTCTCCAGATAAAACAAGATAGGCTCCTACAATAACTACACCAACTTGAGGATGACTTCTGTAACAGCTCAATCATACCAATCAAATTTTGAATTTTTCTTTTTTTATATTTCATTTGCTCTATCTCTTTATTGCTAGAAACAAAGACCTTAAAAATTTCTTTCTTGCTTTAAAACTTTTCACCACTGAAAATCCAGTAAGACTACTATCTTGTATGGTAGCAATAAAATTTTAATTTTTATCCATATGTTTAATCATTCAATTTTTATCCATAGTATTTTTTCCTACCATCTCTATTATATCACTAATAGAAATTTTAATTTTATAAAAAGGCAGAAGCCTATGTATTCACATAGCCCTCTGCCTTTTATCCTGATTACACTTACCAAATATGTTATACTTGGAAGTTTTTCTCATTTCTTTATTTATTGTAATTTACAATCTTTCCAAAATCTGGCTTTAAAGAAGCTCCGCCAACTAATCCGCCATCAATATTTGGTTGTGCAAATAATTCTGGTGCACTAGCCGCGCTAACACTTCCGCCGTATTGGATACGGATTGCTTCTGCTGTATCTGTATCATAAATTTCTTCGATACATTTTCTAATTGCTGCACAAACTTCTTCTGCTTGTTCTGTTGTGGCAACTTTACCTGTTCCAATTGCCCAGATTGGTTCATAGGCAATGACAGTTGTCTTTGCTTGTTCTGCTGTTACATTTAAAAATGCAACTTTAATTTGTTGACGAACAAAATCAATAGT
>CALWGN010000254.1 GCA_944380055.1 uncultured Lachnospiraceae bacterium | reverse complement strand
ACCATGCATATAATCTGAAAATTAATTCTACAAAATCAATGATTGGCCATTTATTAGGTGCTGCAGGTGGGGTTGAATTTATTACTTGTGTAAAATCAATTGAGGAAGGATATATTCACCAAACAGTAGGAAGTAAAGAAGCAGAGGAAGGCATGGACTTAAATTACATGTTTAGCAAAGGAATTTATGCAGATGTAAATTATGCAATAAGCAATTCCTTAGGCTTTGGTGGACATAACGCAAGTATTTTAGTAAAGAAATATGAAGGTTAGGTATAAATATGGAATTTGATAAGATAGAAAAATTAGTACGCTTAATGTCTTCTTCTAACTTAACTGAGTTTGAGTTAGAAGAAGGAGAAGAAAAAATTAAATTGAAAAAGGAAAAAGAAATAGCTACACTTCCATCAAACAGTACTATTTCTACAACAAAAGAGGTAGTTGAAGTGCAAGAAACAGCTTTTAGTACTCCAGTAGAAAATATTACTAGTATGGAAGTGAGTATGGAGGATATTCCATCTGATTTTGTTATTACAGCTCCTTTAGTAGGAACATTTTATTCTGCACAGTCAGAAGGTATGGAGCCTTTTGTATCTGTTGGAGATGTAGTGAAAAAAGGACAAATTGTTGGAATTGTAGAAGCTATGAAGCTAATGAATGAAATAGAAAGTGAGTACGATGGTAAAGTAGTTGCTGTATTAGTAGAAAATGAGCAAGTAGTAGAATATGGTCAACCATTATTTCGTATTGCAAAGTTATAGATAGGAGATTGTTATGTTAGGAATTAAAGAAATAGAAAAAATTATTCCACATAGACATCCGTTTTTATTAATTGATTGTATTGAAAAAGTAGAAGCAGGTGTTAGTGCGGTAGGATATAAAAGTGTCACATACCATGAAGATTTTTTTGCAGGACATTTTCCACAAGAACCAGTAATGCCAGGTGTTTTGATTATAGAAGCATTAGCGCAAGTAGGGGCAGTAGCTATACTCAGTGTCCCAGAAAATCAAGGGAAAGTAGCTTATTTTGGAGCAATTAATAGTGCTAAGTTTAAAAGAAAGGTTGTTCCAGGAGATAAGCTTAAATTGGAATGTGAAATTATTAAGCAAAAAGGACCAGTTGGAATTGGAAAAGCAACAGCAACAGTAGACGGAAAAGTAGCTGTAGTTGCTGAATTAACATTTATGATTGGATAGGTAAGAAATATGTTTCATAAAGTCTTAGTTGCAAATCGTGGAGAAATTGCGGTAAGAATTATTCGTGCTTGTAGAGAAATGGGAATCTCAACAGTAGCAGTATATTCAGAAGCCGATAAGGATGCTCTTCATGCAATGTTGGCAGATGAAGCAATTTGTATAGGACCAGCAAAAAGTGGTCAAAGTTACTTAAATATGGAAAGTATTTTAAGTGCAACCGTAGCAATGAAGGCAGATGCTATTCATCCAGGATTTGGGTTTTTATCAGAAAATAGCAAATTTGTAACATTATGTGAAAAATGTAATATTACATTTATTGGCCCAAGTGCAGATGTAATTAGCAAAATGGGTAATAAGTCAGAAGCAAGAAATACAATGATTGCAGCAGGAGTTCCAGTTGTACCAGGGAGTGAAGAGCCAATTTATACACCAGAAGAGGGTAAGAAAATTGCAGATGCTATTGGATATCCTGTAATAGTAAAAGCAGCTAGTGGTGGTGGTGGAAAAGGTATGAGAATTGTTCATACAGAAGAAGAGTTTTATTCTCACTTTTTAACTGCTCAAAGAGAATCTGTTGGAGCATTTGCTGATAATACAATGTATGTAGAAAAATATATTGAAAATCCTAGACATATTGAGTTTCAAATTTTAGCAGATGAATATGGCAATGTGATTCATTTAGGAGAGAGAGATTGTTCAATCCAAAGACGTCATCAAAAACTAATAGAAGAAGCACCATCTGTTGCACTAAGCGATGATTTAAGACAGAGAATGGGTGAGGCTGCGATAAAAGCAGCAAAAGCAGCAGGATATACAAATGCTGGGACAATAGAATTTTTATTAGATAAGCATAACAACTTTTATTTTATTGAAATGAATACAAGAGTGCAAGTAGAACATGGAATAACTGAAGTTGTTACAGGCATTGATATTATTAAAGAGCAGATTAAAATTGCAGCTCACTTACCATTATCAGTAAAGCAAGAAGATGTTTGTATTAGAGGTCATGCTATTGAATGTAGAATTAATGCAGAAAATCCTGATAAGAATTTTGCACCTTGCCCAGGAAAAATTGAAAATATTCATTTTCCAGGAGGCAATGGAATTCGTATTGATTCTGCTATTTATAACGGATATAAAATACCACCTTACTATGATTCAATGATTTTAAAGCTAATTGTTTTTGATAAAGATAGAGAATTAGCAATTCAAAAGATGAACAGTGCATTAGGCGAGTTAGTTATTGAAGGCATTGAAACAAACTTGGAGTTTCAATATGAAATTTTAAATCATGAGAAATTTAAAAAGGGAGAAACAGATACTCACTTTATTCAAAATTATTTTTCAAAATAAACTTGTACAATTATTTTTTTCATAGTAATAGCGTAGGAATAGATTGAGAGGTTAGAAATGATTAAGGATTTTTTTAAGAAAACACCAATACAGCAAAGAAACAATGAGTCTGGCAAGGAACCTGAGATTCCTACTGGGCTATGGAGAAAATGTAATAAATGTGGAGCCGCCATTTATACAGAGGATGTTATAGAAGGTCATTATATTTGTCCAAAATGTAAAGGATATTTTCGTATGCATGCATATAGAAGGATTGAAAGTATTGTAGATGCAGGAACCTTTGATGAATGGAATAAAAATTTAGAATTTAACAATCCTTTACAATTTTCTGGCTATGAAAAGAAAGTAAAAGAGTTACAAGAAAAGACAAATCTAGATGAAGCTATTATAACAGGAAAAGGTTGTATTAATGGAAATGAAGTAGTTATTGGTGTTATGGATGCTAGATTTTTAATGGCTAGCATGGGACACAATGTAGGAGAGAAAATTGCAAGAGCAATTGAAAGAGCTACAGAAGAGAAGCTTCCTGTTATTCTATTTACTTGCTCTGGTGGAGCAAGAATGCAAGAAGGAATTGTTTCTCTTATGCAAATGGCAAAAACATCTGCAGCATTAAAAAGACATAGTGATGCAGGATTATTATACATCACTGTTCTTACTGATCCAACTACTGGTGGAGTAACAGCAAGTTTTGCTATGTTAGGAGATATTATTTTAGCTGAGCCAAATGCACTCATTGGATTTGCAGGCCCACGAGTAATTGAACAAACAATGAAGCAAAAATTACCAGTAGGTTTTCAACGATCAGAATTTTTATTAGAGCATGGTTTTATTGATGCTATTGTAAAAAGAGAAGAAATGAAAGATACATTAGGAAAGATACTAGCACTTCATTGTAGTTCTAATGCTAATGCAATTAATCTAGAAGAAACATTGAATTCCAATGAACTGAAATTAAAAAATAACATAGATGCTTGGGATAGAGTTATCCTTTCAAGAATGACGGAAAGACCAACTGGACTAGATTATATTAATGAATTATTTGATGATTTTATAGAATTACACGGAGATCGTTATTATGGTGATGATGGTGCAATTGTAGGAGGGATTGGTTGGTTTTGTAATATGCCAGTAACAATAATTGCGCAACAAAAAGGAAAGAATGTAAAAGATAATATTAAAAGAAA
>CALWGN010000253.1 GCA_944380055.1 uncultured Lachnospiraceae bacterium | reverse complement strand
AAGAATTATACGGAGATACAGTTTAATAACAACATGAGATGTATTGAAATCTTGCGACATATTGTAGAAAGAAGCCACATCTCGGTTTAATAACAACATGAGATGTATTGAAATTGTGTGCTATACTTCTATTGCAAGTTAATTATAGCGTTTAATAACAACATGAGATGTATTGAAATAATCCAATTAAATTTTTAAATGGTATCCACGCGTATGTTTAATAACAACATGAGATGTATTGAAATAACAAGTGTTCAAAGAAAAATGAAGATAAGAGGTAGGTTTAATAACAACATGAGATGTATTGAAATATGGCTAGATGCAGTAAGGTCAGGTAGGGTAAAAGTTTAATAACAACATGAGATGTATTGAAATTCTTTATGGGATATGGCTATTTTGTGGGTTGTATGTTTAATAACAACATGAGATGTATTGAAATTGAATGGGAGCCATGTTGGAATTGACGCAGGTATGGTTTAATAACAACATGAGATGTATTGAAATTATCCATTGTGATTGCAGGGTCTTGCTCTGCGATTGTTTAATAACAACATGAGATGTATTGAAATAACATATCTATACCCCTGTATAACTCAAATAAATTGTTTAATAACAACATGAGATGTATTGAAATCTTGAGGACGCAATGGGAGGTTTAAACTCTTTTAGTTTAATAACAACATGAGATGTATTGAAATTGTAGGGGGTTAAACGTGTGTTTGTCATTCCAGTAGTTTAATAACAACATGAGATGTATTGAAATTTTCCAATGCTCTGACGGATGCCAATAGCTTGTTAGTTTAATAACAACATGAGATGTATTGAAATATCTTATGGTCATACCGTTGCTTATACAGCTTCCTGTGTTTAATAACAACATAAGATGTATTGAAATCTATCTACCGGAGTAGAGGATTCGTCAGATTTAAAGTTTAATAACAACATAAAATTAAATTAAAACCCCAGAAATTAATCTTTATATATCAAAAACAATAAAAACAGTTTCATAAAGTCTTCATGCATTATGACATAATCCTAATTATACATATGAAATATAAAGATATTTAGTAATTATATTTAAAACAAATGAAATTGTTAAATAAAAAACAATAAAAAATGCACAATAAAAATTGTGAAAAATAATACAAAATTATTGAAAAATACAAAGCGAAGTGATATAATAAGGATAACAAAAAAGATTTTATGTAGGAGGTGTCGCATATGAAATTAGAAAAAAAAGATTTAATTGTAAAACGTGCACATAAAGAGGTTTACAAGTGCGAGGAAGGTATTGTAAAGCTATTTGAAAAAACACATCCAAAGGCAGACGTATTTAATGAAGCATTAAATACAGCCAGAGTAGAAGAAACAGGTCTTGATATTCCTAAGTTAAAGGAAGTAGAGGAAATTGATGGAAGATGGGCTCTTGTAATTGAATATAAGGAAGGAAAGACATTAGAAGAAATAATGCGTATCGACCCAGATAATATAGAAAAATATATGTCAAACTTTGTAGATTTACAATTACAAGTTCACAGTAAAAAAGCTCCATTACTTAATAAATTAAAAGATAAGCTAGCGAGACAAATCAATAGTTTAAAGGATTTAGACGCTACAGCAAGATACGATTTATTAACAAGATTAGAAGGAATGCCAAAACATGATAAAGTATGTCATGGTGATTTTAATCCAAGTAATGTAATTGTAGGAAAAAATGGAAAAATGTCTATTATTGACTGGGCACATGCAACACAAGGAAATGCAAGTGCAGATGCTGCTATGACCTACTTGTTATTTGCATTAAAGGATCAAAAGGTGGCAGATTTGTACTTAAATCTATTTTGTAAAAAGAGCGATACTGCGAAGCAATATGTACAGCAATGGCTTCCAATTGTTGCAGCAGCACAGTTAACAAAAAACAATGAATTTGAAAAAGAATTTTTAATGAAATGGATTGATGTATTCGATTACCAATAAAAAGGAATGAGGGGGTGTATGAGAAAAAAGTGTGAAGCTATGGGGTTAGTAGTAGCTTGTGTTGGTATTATATTGATAGTATTAGTTCTTATCACAGGTTTTGGACGTTCTATCATACCTATATTTTGGATTTTTTTCACTACTTTAGTTGTTATGGCAATATTATTTGGTATAACAGAGGTTTTAAGTAATCAACAAAAAATTCTTAATAATCAATATAGTATAGATAAAAGACAAGAAGAGTTAGAAAAGCTAATAAAAGAAAAAGTAGACAAAGATAGTGAAAAATTATAGAATTAATGCAAAGAGGCAGGAGTTTTACACCTTGCCTCTTTTATGCTATAATAACAAACTAAAAAAGAAAAAATATTGTATATTAGGAGGATTTTTATGTTAGAAGTTGGAATGAAAGCACCAGAATTTACGCTAAACAATCAAAATGGACAGCAAGTTTCATTATCAGATTTTATTGGAAAAAAAGTTGTATTATATTTCTATTCAAAGGATAATACTTCAGGATGTACAAAACAATCTTGTGGATTTGCAGAAAATTATCCTCTTTACGAAGAAAAAAATGCAGTAGTAATTGGTATTAGTAAAGATAGCGTTACATCACATAAACGTTTTGCTGATAAATATGAATTACCATTTGCATTATTATCTGATCCAGAGTTAGAAGTTATTCAAGCATATGATGTGTGGAAAGAAAAAAATATGTATGGGAAAAAAGTGATGGGAGTAGTTAGAACTACTTATATTATTAATGAAAAAGGAATAATTGAGCAAGCCTTTACTAAAGTAAAGGCAGCAGAAAATCCTATAAAAATGCTAGAAATAATTTAATGTTGCAATAAAGTATAAGAAAATCCAGTAAGGAAAACATATAAGGAGAAGAAACTATGAGTGAATGGAAGGTTTGGATTACAGGAGCTAGTGGAAAAATTGGGCAAGCTTTGATAAAATACTTAGACCCTATGAAATATGTTGTATTAGCAACAGACAAAGATTTAGATGTAACGGATTTAAATGAAGTAACAAAATATGCAGAAATGAATCGCCCAGATGTTATTATTAATTGTGCGGCTATTACAGGGTTTGAGAACTGTGAAATAAATCAATTAGAAGCTTATCGTGTGAATGTATTAGGAGCAAGAAATACTGCAACAGCAGCTCAAAGAATTCGAGCAAAAATTATTCAAATATCTACAGATGATGTATTTTCGGGAGAAAATAGTAGCCCATTGACAGAATTTGATACACCAGTACCAACAACTATATATGGAAAATCAAAGTTAGCGGCGGAAGGGTTTGTTAGGGAATTAAATCCAAAGCACATTATTGTAAGGAGTTCATGGGTTTACGATATGTCACAGTTTAGTTTATTAACAGAAGTTTTTGAAAGCGCTAAAAATGGTAACAAAGTAAAGGTATGTGTAAATCAGTTTAGTTCACCAACAAGTGCAGAAGCATTTTGTCATTTAATTATTACATTAATGGAAAGCAATGAATACGGGATTTTTCACGCATCTTGTGAAGGTTCATGTAGCCGATATGAGTTTGCAAAAAAAGCATTAGAAATTGCAGAATTACCTACAGATTGTCTAGAAGAGGATACAATGGTAGTAAATGGACAAGGTGGAACAATTGTACTAGAGAATTTAATGTTAAAAATGACTGGTGTAGATACAATGGAATCATGGGAAAAGGAGTTAGAAAGATATTTAGATAAAGTTTGGAAATAAAGGAGGATACAATGGAAAAAAAGAAAAAAATTGGATTGACGACAAAAATATTTATTGCGCTTATAGCAGGGGCTCTAACAGGAGTGATTTTATATTTTGCTCCAGAAAATAAAGTTATTAATGACTACTTTATTAATGGACTGTTTTATATAGTGGGAAATGGATTTATTCGATTAATGCAAATGCTAGTCGTACCATTAGTATTGTGTTCTATTGTATGTGGTAGTGCAGCAATAGGGGATACAAAAACTTTAGGAAAAGTAGGAGTAAGAACTTTATTATTCTATGTTTTAACAACAGCTTTAGCAGTAGCAGTAGCAATTTTAGTAGCAAATATAATTAATCCTGGAGTTGGTGTTAATATTACAAATGTTGAGCAAGTAGAAACTACTATTGGAGAAAGCTCATCTTTTTCAGAAACAATTTTAGATATTATTCCAACCAATCCATTAGAATCATTAGCGACAGGCTCTATGCTTCAAATTATTTTCTTTGCTTTATTATTAGGAGTAATCCTTGCAAAATTAGGAGAACGTGTAGAAACAGTTACAAACTTTTTTGCCCAGTTTAATAGTATTATGATGGAAATGACTACAATTGTTATGCAAGTAGCTCCAATAGGAGTATTTTGTTTAATCGCAAGAACATTTGCAACTTTAGGCTTTGATATGTTTATTCCAATGCTAAAATACATGGCAGCAGTGCTATCAGCATTAGGTGTTCAATGTTTTATTGTATATTTAGGATTATTAAAAGTTTTTACAGGATTAAATCCAATTAAATTTATTAAAAAGTTTTTACCTGTTATGGGATTTGCATTTTCTACAGCTACATCAAATGCAACGATTCCTATGTCTATTGATACTTTAGAAAAAGAGATGGGAGTTGCAAAAAGAATTTCTTCTTTTACAATTCCACTTGGTGCAACGATTAATATGGATGGAACAGCAATCATGCAAGGAGTAGCGGTTGTATTTACAGCTCAAATTTTTGGAATTACATTAGGAATGCCAGAGTATATTACAGTAATTGCAACAGCAACATTGGCATCAATAGGAACAGCGGGAGTTCCAGGAGTAGGGCTAATTACATTATCCATGGTATTTTCATCTATTGGACTTCCAGTAGCTGGAATCGGCTATATTATGGGAATTGATAGAATTCTTGATATGACAAGAACTGCTGTAAATATTACTGGTGATGCTGTTTGTACAACTATAGTAGCAAATCAAAATAAAGCATTAGATAAAGAAAAATATAACAAATAGAATATAGACTTTAAGAAGCAATATGATATAATGAACGCAAAGCGTTCCTATTAGAAGAACCTGTGGTTCTTAGTCATGTGCAAAAAGCGTGCACGAAAATTATGATATAATGAACGCAAAGCGTTCCTATTAGAAGAACCTGCGGTTCTTAGTCATGTGCAAAACGCGTGAACAAGAATTGGGACATATATATTTTATAAAAG
>CALWGN010000252.1 GCA_944380055.1 uncultured Lachnospiraceae bacterium | reverse complement strand
TGATTTCATATTATAAAAAAGATAATTCTCTCCTTTGACGTTCCTCATCAATCTCATAAAAGGATAATTCTTTTTTCACTTCTATATAGTCTTTATACTTATCGCTAACGAGTCGTTTTTTTTCTTTGATTTGATTCTTTCCAAACAAATCTAGAATTTGTAAATGTTTTGTTGGGTATAACAAGGATTCATGTTCATGTTGTCCATGTAAATCTAATAATAAACCTGAAATTTCTTTTATTTTAGATGTAGGAACACTTTCTCCATTAATTCTACTAATACTTCTTCCTTCTGAAATTTTCTTTGCAATAATCAACTGATTGTCTTCTAATATAACATCAAGTTGTTCTAACTGTTTTTTTAAGTCTTCATTTTCAATATAAAATACAAGCTCGATATAAGCATATGGTGCATTCTTTCTTATAATATCTTTTGGAACTTTACCACCTAATGCCAAGTTAATAGAGCCTATAATAATTGATTTACCGGCACCTGTTTCTCCTGATAAAATATTTAATCCTGTGTCAAATGCCACATCTGCCTCTTCAATCAACGCTAAATCTTTTACATATAAATTCTGAAGCATTTCTTGCCTCCCTATGAATGGTGAATTAACTTGTTAATTTTATCTTTTAGTAATTCTGCTCTTTCTATATCTTTCACTGCGCACATAATTGTATCATCACCTGCAATTGTTCCAACAATTTCTTCAAAATGGCACGCATCTAAAGCTGCCGCTGCCGCCATTGCCATACCAGAAACTGTTTTTATGACTAAAATATTTTGTGCTAAGTCCATAGATAGAAAACAATCTCTTAGTACACGAATGTATTTATCGTTTAATGAGTCATCTTTCCCTTGGAAAATTACATATTTTTGTTTTCCTTCTTTTGATGCAATTTTACTTAACTTTAACTCTCGGATATCTCTAGAAACGGTAGCTTGAGTCACTTGAAATCCAGCGTCTCGTAATCTATCTGCTAGTTCTTCTTGAGTGTCAATGTCATATTCATTAATTAGTTGTACAATTTTATTATGTCTATCTGCTTTCATATACACTCCTATTAATTAATCATTTTTTTACTAATTGCTTCTAAAAAGCTAATTTTACTTAAACGTATTAATTTTGCTTTTTGATTGGAACGACAAATACGAATTTTGTCCCCAATCTTTAATTGAAATGGAGAATCCCCATCAAAATTAGCTCCTATATTTTTACTAGTATTTCGATGATTTTGTGCTACCTCAAGCTCAATAGTTACGTTTTCAGGTAAAATAATACTTCTTGCATTGATCGTATGAGGGCAAATAGGTGTTAATACAAAAAGTGATGCATCAGGCATAACAATAGGTCCACCTGCCGATAAATTATATGCAGTAGAGCCTGTAGGACTAGATACAATTACTCCATCAGCAGTGTATTCATGTATAAATTCACTATCTATATAAATATTTATGTTTATAACACTTAAAGTTCCATATCTAGACAATATAATATCATTCAGTGCCACATCTTCATATACGACTTTTCCATCTCTTATAACTTTTCCAGATAACATCATTCTTTCATCAATATAGTAATTATCATTAATAAGAGAATCTAGTGCTGAAATAATTGTATTTTTATCAATCTCTGCTAAGTATCCAAGTGTTCCTAAATTTACCCCTAATATAGGAATTGATTTTTTACAAAAATCTCTAACAGCTTGTATAATTGTACCATCTCCACCTAATACAATTAAGCAATCTACATCATCTTGAATTAAATCACCATCTGTATAATGATATTTTCCCTTTCCATTTGGATGAATCTCATCACCAATAGAGCATTTTTTTCCATTTTCAATTAAATATTCTTTAATTTTATTTGTTATTTCATTGCCTTTATCTTTATCACGATTGGCAACAATAAAAAAATTATTCACCCTTTTTTCACACCCCACCTATAATAATTCATGAGACCTTTCTACTAACATAGTAACATTATATTCTTCTTTTTCTAGTTCTTCTTCTGTTGGGTTATTTTGTAAGTGTAATAAATATTCAATATTCCCTTCAGGCCCTTTAATTGGAGAATATTCTAAATTTAATATGCCAAATCCAATAGACTTTGCATAGGCAATTACCATCTCTATTACTTCTATATGGGTTGATTTTTCTCTAACAACTCCCTTTTTTCCTACTTTTTCTCTTCCAGCCTCAAACTGTGGCTTAATAAGACAGACAACTTGCCCTCTATGAGATAACAAAGCCTTCACAGGCTCTAATACCTTTGTTAAAGAAATAAAAGAAACATCAATAGAAGTAAAATCTATATCTTCTCCAATATCATCCTTGGTTACATATCGAATATTTGTTTTCTCCATACAGACAACTCGTTCATCTTGTCTTAACTTCCAAGCAAGTTGTCCATGCCCTACGTCAATGGAAAAAACTTTTATTGCTCCGTTTTGAAGCATACAATCTGTGAATCCACCAGTAGAAGCTCCTACATCCATACAAACCTTTCCTTCCAACGAAATATGAAAGTTATTGATAGACTTTTCTAGCTTTAGACCTCCTCTACTTACATATGGCAACGTATTACCTTTTATTTCAATTGGAGAATAAATATCAAACATAGAGCCTGCTTTATCTTCCTTTTGCCCATTAACATAAACTTGTCCTGACATAATTATAGCTTTTGCCTTCTCTCTAGATGGTGCTAACCCCATATTACATAACAATACATCTAAACGTTCCTTCATGGATTCATTCTCCCTTATTTTTCTTCCAAAAATTTATTTACAATTTGATTTACAATGCTATCTTTATCTAAACCAACTTCCTTTTTCAACAAATCTACATTTCCATGTTCTACATAAACATTTGGTATACCTACATGAATAACAGAAGTTTGTGCACCTTGTTCCGATAAATAAGAAGATACTCTTTCTCCAAAGCCTCCAGCAATTATATTTTCTTCCATTGTAACAAATAACTGATGACTATTTTTTAATTCATCTAATCGCTTTATATCTAGTGGTTGTACAAATCTCATATTTACTACAGTGCATGAATATCCTAATTGTTTTAGCTCTTTTTCTACTTCTACAGCAACTTCTACCATACTTCCAATAGCTAATAATGCCACAGATTTTTTTTCTTTTCCTGAAACATTGCTGCTAATTAACTCACTTTTTCCTAATTCAATAGGTGCTCGATATTCTTCTAACTTATCACTAGCAGCTCCCCTTGGATATCTAATAGCAATTGGATAATCATAGTTTTCTGCAAACTTTATACTATCTATAAGCTCATATTGATTTTTAGGAGCGATAACACTTAAA
>CALWGN010000251.1 GCA_944380055.1 uncultured Lachnospiraceae bacterium | reverse complement strand
AATTGGAAAATCAATTAATTTAAAATATAAAAAATCAACGACATACCCCAATCTTAATCTATCAATAAAATTTCCTAGTGCACCTGCCGTAATTGTAATACATATAATACGAATTGGTACATACTTTTTTTCATTTGGAATTCGTGAGTATAAAACAAATATGCAAATTAATATAATAACTGTCGTTATAATAAGAAATATTTGCTTTCCATGTAACATCCCAAAGGCAGCACCTCTATTTTCAGAATAATACAAATGAAATACATCTGGAATAAGTTCCAAACCTTTTGTTCCTTTTAAATGTGTTGTTGCCAAAAATTTTGTCCATTGATCTAACCCAACTAATATAATGGCAGAAATAATAAGTATAATAAATTTTTTAATTTGTTCTTTCATATATACCTCAAAATCTACTTATTCCTTTAATAAATATTCTATGGCAGCTTTCATTTCTGCTATCGTTACAGTTTTATCAATATACCCATCTCCAATGTTGTGTAATAATATAAATTTAATAATGTCTCCTTCCACTTTTTTATCATGCTTAGTAGAAGATAACACTTCATCCACTAGTAAATTGGAAATAGTAATTGGTAATTCTAATTGATGTAAAAGCTGTTCTATTCCATGTAATTGCTCTTCTAAAATATAGTTACGCTTATAGGAAATATAAGCTGCACCTATCATTCCTAATGATACACATTCTCCATGATACATAGAAAAATTTAGATGTTTCTCAATACTATGACCTAATGTATGACCAAAGTTTAATAATGCACGTTCTCCTTTTTCTAACGCATCAACCTCTACAATTTCTTTCTTCATTAGGCAACTTTCATATACTATATTCTCTAGTACATCATAATCTAACTGCTTTATTTTTTCCACATTTGCTATAATATAGTTATAAAATTCCTTGTTTTTAATTAAACCATATTTTATAACTTCTCCCATACCAGATAAAAATATTCTTTTATCTAGAGAATGTAATGTAGAAAGATTCATATAAACTAATTTTGGCATATAAAATGCCCCAACCATATTTTTATAGCAATCAAAATCTACACCTGTCTTCCCACCTACACTACTATCTACTTGGGATAATAAAGTGGTTGGCAACTGTATAAAATCTATACCTCGCAAATAAGTAGCAGCTGTATATCCAGTTAAATCACCAACAACACCACCACCTAATGCAAATAATATATCATTTCTATCAAAATGCTCATTGATTAATGTTGTATAGAAAGAGCGCACTACATCTAGATTTTTGTATTCCTCTCCATATGGGAAAATAAATTCGCAAACATATTTACAGTTTCCATGTAACATATTTTTTATCTCGTCTAAATAGAGAGGCGCAACCATAGTATCTGTTACAATACAGATTTTTTTCGTCTTTATGTTCATGGAATCCAATACAGACAATAGTTCTTCATAAGATTTCCTTATGTAAATATCATAAATAGGTTTTACCCCATCTGTAACAGTTAACTTTTTCGCCATAACTTCCATCCCCTCCATATTACTTTTACTAAATTTAACTATATAAATTTAGTTCTATAAATAATCTATCCTTTTTGGTTTTTGAAAGATAACTAGAAATAATAAACTTTCCTAATCCTCTTGCTGAAACAATATCTCCTTCTTTTAGCATATAGCTATTAGAAGTAATAGACTTTCCATTGACAAATACTTTTTCACTCTCAATATACCCAGTAATCTTACTTCGTGATGTACGAAATGCTAATGCTAAAATAGCGTCTAAACGTGTAGAAGATACTGAACCTTTTATTGTAGTAAATTGAGGTTCAAACGTAAAATCAGAAAGATCTGTTATTGCACAGTCTACACTAGTATGACGAACCTTTATTAAATGATCACAAATAAAATTACCTATCAAATCGTTACATATGATAAAGGCAGTTGTATTTTGTACAAAAATATCACCAATTTTACATCTATCAATTCCTAGGTTCAAAATTGCACCTAAAAAATCTCGGTGTGTCAATTCATCAGAAAATTTTGAATTTTTTGGTTCTACCTTTAATAGACATAAAGGAGTCGGGGTATCACTCCCAACTCCTATTGGTTTAAAACATACAATTTTTCTTTCTGCTAGTGTATGTCCACCTTCAAGTTCTATATGTATTCCTAATAAGTTTTCCTTCATAGATAATAAAATACTTTGTTCATTTAATGTAAGGAAGTCACTAAAAACAACATAGTTTCTTCGAAATGCCGTATTCGCTAAATCTTTCAAATGATTATATAAAATTTGTTCTTCCTTATTCATATGTATTATCCTATAAATTTAAATCTAAATCAGATAAGTTTACATTTTGGCTTAATGCTTCTTCAGAAAAATCACCTGAAAGTTCTACTGACACTGGTGTAACAATAAAAATTTTCTTAGAAATTTTTTGTAAATTTCCACCAATTGTATAACAAGCTCCCGTTGCAAAATCAATTACACGTTGAGCTGCTTCAATATTCATTCCTTCTAAATTTAATACTACTGCTTTTCCTTCCTTTAAGAAATCTGCAATTTGATATGCATCATCATATCCGTTAGGAATAATCATTCTTACTTCTGATTGATTTTTAGAATTTTTAAAAGGAACAACCTTTACTTTACTTTCGCTTTTAGTTTCTCTTATTGACTTTGTAGGAGGTGCTACATATAAGTCTTCTCCACCATCTTCTTCAAATTCATCTTCATCATAATCGAACTCATCATACTCAGTACCTGGCATTTTAATTTTATTTAAAAAACTATCCATTAAACTCATAATTTTACACTCCTATTTTAAATATTCTATCTTTTATTGACTAAAGAGTTGTTCTATCTCCGAAGATCCCAGTTCCTACTCGAACCATAGTAGAACCTTCACTAATCGCTACTTCATAATCATTCGTCATCCCCATAGACAATACTTTCATATGTACATTATCTATGTTTTTATTATTAATGTCAACATATAATTGATACATTTTTTCAAAATATGTTCTATTTTCTTCTGGATTTGGTGTATATGGAGCGATTGTCATTAACCCATTAATTTCTATATATGGTAATTTGCTAATGATTTCAATGGCCTCTTCCACTTCTTTTTCAAAAAAACCAAA
>CALWGN010000250.1 GCA_944380055.1 uncultured Lachnospiraceae bacterium | reverse complement strand
TTCTGCGATATGGAATACAGCAGGATAAAATAATTTGTTCATAGTACACCTCCTTCGGAAAGGCAAGGGCTATTTTAGCCCTGCCTGATTTAAAATGCCACTCTCAAGCCCTTTTTTCATGGCTTTTGAATGGTTAGGAACAATGGTTTGACGTTTCGTTATAGGATTTCTCATTTTTACATGAGAACCATTTTGGCTAACGATTTCAAAACCATTTTTTTTGAGAAGAGAAATCATCTCTCGTGGAGTCATCGGCATATGTAAATGCTCCTTTCTTAAGTATGTATTAATTATAACACGTAATAATACGTGTGTCAATATATAAATACGTAAAAATACGTAAAAATTATGGATAAAAGATAGAATATTATAATTGTAATTAAGCTTTAAAGATAAAAAGGTTAGGATGAGTGTTTCCTGACCTTTTAGAACTAGAAAAATATATAAGTGGAATAAACTATTAATTACTTTTATAATATTCCCTGCACCCAATCCCTGTATAGTTGTAAATGTATAGAGAAAGGTGTGAGGGGAATATGAATAAGAACTTTATGTCATATAACAAAACTAATGTATTTGCTATTTATTTTAGAAACACAAAAATGATGTATTACAATATAAAATTTAAAGGAGAAGAACAAATTATACATATAGTATAAACATGCAGCGGATTGGGTGTTACCCAATCTCTTCTAGTATATAAAAATGGTTATTAAAAAACGCAAAAAAGTTATAGATTTATGGTGGTAAATGACGTATAATGTATTGAAAAAAGAATATACTAATGAGGGGAGCTATGCAATGCAATTTGATAACTATCTAATTTATTTAGACAAAACAATGAAAGAAAATTCTCAAAAGATAAATAGCTATCTTATAAAATTGTTTCTCAAGGAAAATGTAATTGAGAAAAAAACATCCGGAAAGCTATTTTTGAAAGATAAACAAGTTGATATTTCACAATACGATACTGCTTCTCAAATATCATATTGTATGAAACACAGTAAAGAGGCATGTCAAATTTATGAAAAGTGGGAATTTGAAAAAGATTATAAATATTCGGTTCTATTTGAATGTGATAATTTTGATGATTTATTAGAAAGAGTAAAATCAGTGACAGTATTAGGGGATAAATGTGAGGAGGAATATGTCTTTACTACATTTTCATCTCCAGTTTCATATCAGAGTGAAGAATATGCTATGCTAAAATTTAATTTACTTTATTCAGCAATGCATCCAATAACACAAGAAGAAAATTTATTAAAATATCCTTTTGTAGTAGTACTTCATAAAGAATATAAGATAGTCGAGTTTCGTTTCGATGCTTTAAAACCAATTTTTCGTATGGGAGAACATCAAACAGATGTATATTCAGCTTTAATTAATAACATGCTAAATTATTTGCAACAAAATTATTCATGTGAATTAAAAGCATATAATTTAGATTTTATGGTTAATATAGCAAGAAACGAAGAAGATGTAAAGCTAATTGCTCAATTTATGAAACTACCAAAAGGGGGGAATGCACAGCTTGATGTAGGAAATAATGAAGAATATGTCATTCCATTAATTGGTGAATTAAGAGGTCTATTGGCAACACATCAAATGGAATTAGAAAAGGTTCCAAGTTTAAGAGAAGCATTAGAAGTATTTATGTTTGAAATGGAAGAAATGTCAGATTATCCATGGATAGAAGTATTATGGGAGAATGAAGTTAAAACAAGAGGTATTCAGGTGAAATTTATATTTAATTATATGAATCGTGAATACTGTTTACTACAACATTATTACAGTAGTGTTCGAATAGGAATGGAGCGGATGAATTATGTTGTCAAATACATTATCGATCATAGAAATGGTCTTGAAGAATGAAGTAAAATGTAAGAATAAAATTCCAAAAATCATGGAATTTTTTAATCATTATAAAAAAGGGGATTGGGTTTATCCAGGAGTTCTCAAAAGACATTTTTCATTAGAGTTAATGTCTGTTTATAGTATCTTACAAGAGTTAGAGAAGCAAGGAGTTCTCAAAAGCTATTATGAGTTATATTGTAGTCAATGCCATAAATCAATGGGAATAGTAGAAGTATTTAATAAGTTACCAGATACATTTATGTGTGAAATATGTGGTGATGAATTACCAGCATTACAAAATACAATATTAATCTATAAGGTGATTTGCGATGAATAGTGTGGATGAATCAGAGGTAACGAATGCATTGGAGGTTTTAAAAAACGTTAATGATGATTATCGATATGAAAAGATATGTGAAATGAGCCAATCCCAAAAAGAAAAATATACGGAATTATTGGAAAGATTTGAGCAACTTAATGGGGTAAAGGAAAAAGATTGCGAAACTGATAATTTAAAAAAGCAAAAAGGAGAGGCTTTGGAAAATTTAGTAAAATATCTATTAGAGATATCAGGTGACATATTTGAAGTAGAGCGTAACATCCGAACATCTACCAATGAGATAGATGATTTGGTAGCTTTGAAACAAAAAGGGAAAATGTTACTTGGGCATGGATTGATAAATAAAAAATTAGAGTTATTTTTGGGAGAGTGCAAAAATTATAGTGGAACTGTAAGTGTGACTTATGTAGGAAAATTTTGCAGTTTAATGCTAACCAATAGTACCAAACTAGGGATTATGTTTTCATACCATGGAATTAGTGGAAAAGGTTGGAATAATGCTTCAGGATTGGTAAAAAAATTTTATTTACATAAGGAAAAATTAGAAGAAAGATTTTGTATTATAGACTTTTCAATTAAGGAGTTTAAGGCAATTTTGGAAGGAAAAAATTTACTTAGCATTATTGATGAACAGTTACATTCCTTACAGTTCGATACAGATTATACTGCACATATTTCAAAGCATCCAGCAGAGGATAATTAATCTAATAGATAGAAAGGACCTTGTAAATAATCAAGGTCCTTTTTGAGTATTTAGATAGAAAAATAAAAACAAAAGAAGAGATTGGGTAACACCCAATCTCTTCTTAAAAATATAGTATTTTTGCAATATTTTTTTGATTCAAGGTATTTATAACTTATTTACCTAAAACTCTTGACACTATATTATTTCTGAAATAATATATAAATATTATTAAAATTTTATTACCAAAATTATACAATAAAGGAGAAGAGAGTACTATGGCAATGATAACATGTCAAAATTGTGGAGGGCAGGTATCAGACAAAGCAAAAAAGTGTGTGCATTGTGGGGAGGTACTGGTGCAGGAAGAAAAAAGGAAATGTCCAGAGTGTAGTGCAGAAATGGAAAAAGGAGCTACTGAGTGCCCGAATTGTGGTTGCCCTGTTGATGAAATGAATGTTACAGGCACTCAGCAAAAACCTCAAAAGGTTGAAGTGACTGGAGTAAAAGTCGCTAAGAAGATAAAGGTTATTATCGGTATTGTAGTGGTGTTATTACTCGCAGGTGGGGTAACAAGCTTTGGTGTAAATCAATATCAAAAGAAAAAGGCAGTAGAAGCATATGAGAAGAGAGTTAAAGATTATTTAGCAAATCTAGAATTGGCTTCATATTCAATGCTTTCTGGAGCGGGTGAGGCTGAGAATTGTGGAAATTTGATAAAGCAGGTTTGGTATAACTCCATATATGAGGAAGAAGATGAAACAACTGATAAGTATACGAAGCCAAATGGATTTTTTCTGTCTGATTTTAATGATGCTTTAGAGAATCTTTTTTCGGATACAGGCTTTCAGAGCAAAATAAGCAGTATTAAGGATAATCAGAATACAGTAAGCTCTTTAATGAAAGAATTGAAAAATCCACCAGAAGAGTATAAGGATGCATACGAAACAATTTCTGAGCTATATGATGCGTATTTATCATTTACGAATCTTGTGATCAATCCATCAGGAAGTTTGCAAACATTTTCAAGTAATTTCAACGATGCAGATGCAAACACATTAAACTGTTATAATGCTATGGAGTTGCATTTAGGTGAATAAATAATTAAAAAAAGACAGAAGAAGAGATTGGGTGTTACCCAATCTCTTTTTTTGTTTTAGAAACTTTTTTTGCTTTTTCGCTAATAACGTGTTTTCGAATATCAGGATGCAGTTCCGGATCATTCTCATCAATATCATCTACGTTGATGACATATTGCTGCAGCTCTTCTTCACTAGGAATATCGAGATTTTGCTTTTCTGAATGAATTTCATTTAATAGTTTAAGAGAAAATTTTTCAATTAACTCCCATTCTTCTTCACCAAGAGAAGAAAGAGCAGTAACAAATCTTTTTCTAAAACTGTCATTTCTATCCTTAAGGACATCAGTAGCCCATTGCATTAGTTGGTCTTCCTTGCTAAGTTCAACAAACATTTCGCCTTCACCAGTGCGAAGCCAATTTTCATTTACATTAAACATTCTACATATAGAAGATATAGTCCTATCTGTTACTGTAACTTCTCCAGTTTCTATATTACCAAGATTAGAACGAGAAATTTCTATTTTGCCTGCAAAATCCTGTTGAGTCATTTTTAATTCATTTTTTCTAAGTATACGAATTCTTTCGCTAATCGTCAATCATATCACCACCTTTCTATGTAGCAAGTATAACATAGTACAAAATGCTTGTAAAGGACAAAAAGTACAAAATAATGCTTGACATGGACAAAATATAGTTATATAATGTCCTTAACAAGCAAGAAAGAAGCTTGAAAATAGCAAAGGGAAAAAGGAACAAAAAAGTGACAAGCTTTGTTAAAGAAAGGAAGTGATAAAGATGAGATTAACAGAAAGAGAAACAAAAATCTTAAAGACAGTAGAGAAAACAATGCGTAGTGCAACAGAGGAACAGCAAGATAAGTTTTTACATTTCATTGAGGGAATGGCATTTCTCATGGAAGAAAAGGAGAAGAAGATGCAAGGGAAACAAAGTGCATAGAGGAAGGGGTAAAGAAAAAAGGGTAAGAAAAAATAAGTAAAAATTTAGAGAAAGCAGAGGTAAGAGAATGGAAATAAGAGAAGAGAAAGTAAAACAAGCGATTAAAGAAATAAGTAATATTTTTAATGAATTGGAATTGAACATAGAAGAAGTTGAGCATGTAGTAAGAAGTGGGTATATTGCAGCAAGATGTGTTATTAAAGAGAATGAGATTGAAAAAGAAGCAGACAAATATGTTAAAAGAATGGAGACAACCAAAGAAAGTACAGTTCAATGGTTGCCTACAATAGTAATGATAATAGGAATTATTTTAGAAATTATCATGCTTGTAATAATAATGAAATGATGGAAAGTATAAGAGCAATGGTTGCAATGATGGAATTGTAGTAATTAAAGCGGTTTTGGTAACGTTCCTCTTTGCAACGTTTCTTTTCAGCAACTTTAAGATTTTCTTCGCTTATTTTAGAAATTAATTTTAAAAAATCATCCACAATGTTCACCTCCAATCATTTAAAAGTCGTTACATATTTATTATGATTTACATTCCACTATGTTATCTATTAAATCAGTAACAGAAAAAGTGCAAAGAATTTTAGATACATATTTACATTCCGCTATCTTATCTATTAAATAATGAAAAAGCACCAAAGGGAATGGCAATTCCCAGAGGTGCAATTAAATAATAACACGATTTAATTATATCAAAAAAAGGAGAAAAGGGGAAGAGATAAATGAAAGATAAAGTAACGATAGAATTAACACAGAAAGAGTTATGGTTGGTAAAAGTAATGATTTCTCACGAATTAGAGAGAGAAAAGAAAGATAGAAAGTTGTTTCAAGATGACAAAGAAATGACAGAGATAATAGAAAATAAAATAAAAAAAATAGATAGTTTAAATAAAAAGATAGAGGAAGTGGAAAAACAGGTATGGAAATAGGAAGGATATTAACAACAGAAGCAGCAGAGATACTAAATGTATCACCACAGTTCGTGAGGGTGGCAATGCAGCAAGAAAAACTACCAATAGGAACAGCAGTAAAAATGTCTTCAATATGGACTTATCATATCTCAGCAAAACTGCTTGCAGATTATACTGGAAAAGACATAGAAAAAGAAATTCAACGAATTAGAGCTAATAAAAGGAGAAGCATATGACAGAAGAACAATTTAAAAAAGTTGCAAGATTTACAGACTTAAAATGTGAAATGAAGAAAGATGAAATAAAAAAAGAGGAAGTAAAAGAAGAAAAGAAAGAGGCTTAATGGTTGTATGGCGGTTCGATTCCGCCAAAGCCAATCACCGCTAATGCGGTACGAATTTGTTACAAGATGTCCTATCGGCTAAACGGGGAGAAAGGAGGCTATATGATACCTAAGATACAAGTTAGAGATATGTTAGGAGAGATAAGAGAAATACAAAAAGTTTGTTTGTTTATAGAAACAAATAGCAAAGAAGAGCCTTTTTATAAGATAGAGGGATTGTGCAGTAATATGCAGTTCCGTC
Organism: uncultured Lachnospiraceae bacterium; assembly: GCA_944380055.1. GTDB lineage: Bacteria > Bacillota > Clostridia > Lachnospirales > Lachnospiraceae > Fimimorpha. Next base: position 5,131 of record CALWGN010000250.1, on the reverse strand, counting down.
TATTAACAACATATGATAAAGACAAAGCATTAAAGGTATTTATGGCAATACAAGAAACATTATTAGAAAAACAATTAGAAAAGGTGGCAGTGTGATGATAAGAGGAACATTTGTAAGTGATGAAGATTTAGAAAGATTACAGAAGAAAGTACTATTTGAGGCAGAGGCAATTGAAACAAGAGAACAGCTTAATCAAGTAAGAGGAAAATATTTGCTCTTAAAAGATATGTCAGGGTTGTTTCCTAACAATGTATACATAAAGAAGATAAGTATAGTCCTAGCAACAAAAAGAGAAGCCATTAAGAAATAATCCTAACAGCTCCATTTTGAAAAATATTCGCATTTATATTTTAACATGGAGCGTATAAAAAGGCAAGTAAAAACAAGGTTTTTAGAACCTTTTAAAACTTGCTTAAGACACTAACTTTAGAGAAATATAAGAGAAATAGAGGTGTTAATTATATGCCATGTATGCAGAAGATATATAGATGTGGAAAAAGTATATTTGTAGAGAAGATAGAAACAAGAGAATATAAGAGGGGGGAGAAAAGAGAAAGAAGAAAGCTAAGTACAGAGGAAAAGCAGAAGGAAAACTTCAAGACAGCGGTAAGAAAGTTGCACATGATATTAAACTTAAACTTTTGTGGAGAAGATTACTGGTTTACTCTTACATACCCTAGAGACAGTAGACCAGGAAAAGAGCAAGCAAAGAAGAATTTGAAAAAGTTCATTGGTCAATTAAGAAGTGAGTATAAAAAGTTAGGAAAGATACTAAAGTGGATAGCTGTTACAGAATGGAATAATAAATCAATACATCATCACATGGTAATCAGTGGTATAGATGAAACTGTAAAAATTGTTAGGAAATACTGGAAGTTTGGAAGACCACAATTTAAGTTACTGGATGAAAATGGAGACTATGAAGGTTTGGCAGAGTATATTGTGAAAGAAACAAAAGATACATTTCGTTTAGAAGATACAGTAAATAAACAGATGTATAGTTGTAGCAGAAATCTAAAAAGACCAGTGCCAGAAAGAAAAAGAATATTGAAACAAAGCATAGATAAAGAGCCATATGTATTTAAAGGTTATTACTTAGTAAAAGACAGTGTAGTAGAGGGAGTAAATGCATATGGATTTAAGTATAAATATTATCGAATGTTAGAAATAGGAGATAGAAGATGTTCAAGGAAGAAAGAATAGATATAAACATAAAAAAAGCCATATATCCTAGTGATATAGAGGACATAAAGAAAAAAATACAGGTTGGCCAAACACTCACATTAATATTCAAAGATGGAAAATCAGATGAGTCACAAAGAGTAAAGGCTGTAAGAGTAAAGGTAATACATAAATCCAACCATTTGTTTCGAGCAGAAATAAAAGGGAAAGGTGGAACATTTACAAAGGCGATTACATACATAGAGTATTTAATGCAATTAAAAAATAAAATAGCTATCAATTAGAAAGGGGTGATGTTCCTTGCAGAGTGTTGAAATACTAGTAAATACTAGTGGTAAGAACTTTTCTTATACCCTATCTTGTACTGACCGCAGAGGACAAGTACATACAATAACAGATTCTGGATATGGTTCAAAAGAAGACTCCATGCAAAGCATAGAGATACAAGCACATATACAAGCACTAGGAAGAATGACAAAAAGTGCAAAGCTAGATATTATAACAGATTCCCAGTATGTAAATACAGCATTTAAAGAGGGGTGGATAAATCGCTGGCAACAAAATGGGTGGAAAAATTCTAAAGGAAAGCCTGTGGCCAATGCAGAACTTTGGAAAGCTCTATTAAAGGGATTGAGTATGCATTGTTATAAAATCCAATATAAGCCAAGCCATGGTGCAAACTATAGTGTGTAAGAGATATAGAATATGAAAATTGAAGGAACAGCAACAATTTGAGAAGTTGAAAGTTATAAGAAAAGAGTGTGAAGTATGAAAACAGAACATGATGAAACATACCAAAAAATTCAAGAAATATGTAAGATATGTGAAGAATATATAGAAGATGAATTATGTGATAACACAGAACAATGTCAAGTCATACAAATGAAAAAAAACATGGAAAGGTTGAAAATATATGGTGTGACAAAGATAAGAGATTATGTATTCAGTATGAAGATAAAACAAGATACTACTATGACATTGATTTACCTTTTCCAGAGTGGAAAAGAATTATAGAATCAGAAAAAAATAAGGAGTAATAAATGTTAAAGAAAAGAGAGTTAAAGAAGAAAAATAAATCTATCATGTGCACAGAAAAAGGACATTGTTTTCTGTGTGGCCGATGGGGATATACAGAAGAACATCATATCTTTGGAAGCAAAGCAGATAGACCATACTCTGAACATTTTGGACTAAAAGTTCATTTGTGTATTAGTTGCCACCGAGAAGGCAAGAACGCAGTACATAACAACGCAGAGGAAAATAAGAAATTACAAATTATGGGGCAAATCCGTTTTGAAGAGGAGTACAAGGACTTAAAATTCACGGATTACTTCAGAAAAAGCTACATAGGAGTTGATTAATTTATGAAAATAATCAAAAAGAAAATATTACCAAAGTATTTTAATGAAGTATGTGCAAAAATGAAAAACTTTGAACTTAGGAAAGATGAAGATAATATCCAAGTTGGAGATTTATTGATAATACAGCATTTGTCTTTGAGTTTTAGGAGGTGTCTATGAAATTAAAAGCTGTAAAGCCTTCGCATCCAACAAATCGAAAAAAACATTGACAGAATTATTATTCTGTATGCTTAGAAGTGGACACTAAAGGATTTAAAAAAGATAATAAAGTAACATAAATATTTAGGGAGGATGTAATGGATTACTTAAAAATACAGAAAGAATTATTGGATACATTGTATAAAAGTGAATTTTCAAAAGTGCATATTTACAAAGGAGAAACGGATGTAATCTTCACGATGGATAATATAGCAGTATTCATTGTACCGAAGGAGCACTTTTACATAGATTTAAACAACTTGAAATGTATTAAAATAAAAAACTTTTTTAACGTCTTTGGACTTGAAAAACAGGCAGTAGAAGCAAGTAGAACGGTTCATTTAAGAGAAACGGAAGTAACCACCCTTGTAAAAGTTGCAAACGAAAATACAGAAGTATGGTTAAATGATAAAATCCTAAAAAAATTTGGGAAAAATATAGATTTCAAAATTACAAATAATAAAAGTCCTGTTTATATTTATACAAAAAATAAGTTAATTGGATGTATGTTACCGACAAGTGTATCAGAGTAGGAGGAAATATGGAAAAAAGAAATATAAAATGTAAAAAATGCGCGTATTTTAAAGAACATCGAATAAAAAAAGCTGAAGGCTTTATAAGTTATAGTGAACCATATAGAACAGAACCTAAAATAAAAACATCACCAATGTGGTGTCCTAAAAAAAGCTGTTAATTCAAATTAACATACAGGGAACAATCGTCTTTATCACAAAAAAAGAAAAAAAGGGTGAGTTTACTCACCCTGGAAAGGAGTACTATGACAAAGTTAGAGGTATGTCAAATACAAGATTACTACAAAGCAGGTGCATCAGTTAAGGAGATAGCAGAAAAACTAAATATACAAGAAAAACATATAGAACTAGTAATAAAAGGAAAAGCAAAAGAAGATATATGTTTAGAGTGTGGAAAAAAATTCTATAAAGTATTAAATTTTGCAACATGCAGTGAAGAGTGTAGAAAAAAGAGAATAATAAGACAGCAAAAAGAAAATTTTAGAACAGGTGAAAGAAAAGAACCAGTAAAAAAAGCAAAGAAGAAAAAGATTACAGTAAGAGAATTTGCAAAACTAGCAGAGGAACAAGGACTTACATATGGACAGTTGCAAGCAAGGGAGACATTAGGAATACTAAGAATGAAACAAAATAGAACATAATAAAAAGTTCGCAACGAACAAAAAATAGAAAGAATGGATTGGATTTAAATATAATTTTATACAAGCAGGAGAGAAAGAATGATTAAGAAAATATTTATTATATGTACTTTAGTAGTAGCATTAAGTTTGTCTGGTTGCGGTAATAAGCAGATTTGGGATACAAATTATAGATAAAAATGGAGTAGTATATTTAGTATCTAGTTATAATTGTGTATTAATTAAGGAGTAAAAAATGGCAGAACTAATATTAATGATTAAATTATGTATTTATTTTATTTTGTTTTTGTTGGTATGTGGAGTAGTGTTACTACTAGCGTTAATCGTATATACAGCAAAAGTATTTATAAAGAAAAAGAGAGAACAAAAACTAGGAGAAATATATGAAAAAAGTATTGATTAAAAATAAAAAGGAGAAGCAAGAAAAGCTAAAAGAGTACAAGAAAGTAGAACTAGAACTTGAATTACTAAAAGCACAAAAAGAGAGAATAAGAGAAAATAAACGAGAAATAAAACAAAGTATAGGTGGAATACATAGTACAGGAAAGAGAGACACAATAGACTACATTATTGAATTAGAAGAGGTAGAGGGGAGAATAAAAGAGAAAATACTACAATGCACAAGAAAGATGGAGACATATGAAAAGGCAATTAATAAGCTTAGTAATATATCAGAAAAAAACATTTTAAGATTACGATACATTGAAGGAAAAAATATAAAAGATATTGAGAAGAAAATGTTTATAACAAGGACAGCATTATACAACTTAGAAAACAAAGCATTAGATAATATTAAACTTTATAAAAAAGTGAACACAAATGAACATGAAAATGTAGTAATATAGTAGTGTGCAAACAGATAAAGAGATAGATAACTATCTCTTTATGAAAAGTTCCTACCTTAAATGTATGAGCCATCAAATTTGTTTGGTGGCAGAGGAGGCTTAGCTCAGATGGTCAGAGCAACCAGCTCATAACTGGTCGGTCATTGGTTCAAGTCCAGTAGTCTCCATTTGCCGTTTTTTTCTAGTAAGAAAACAGGGCTACCAACGTATGTGCAACTTTGTGCATGCATCCTCCAATAAGTTACAAAATGCATCTAGGGCGATGGTGCATGTAGAGTTCGACTCTCTACACGCCCTATCCCGTACTAGTTCGGGTAATAACTAGTCCCCCAAAATACATTGTAATAGTTTTTTGTTACACCCCATAAGAAATG